>CAMBCF010000036.1 GCA_945864585.1 Bordetella parapertussis
ACCGAAAGCTCTATCGTGTATGGCGTCGGGCTTGCGCTGTCCGAGCGCATCACCATCGCCGACGGCGCGGTGCAACAGTCGAATTTCTTTGACTACCATGTGCCGCGCATGCGCGATGTGCCGCAAATGCACATCAAACTGGTGCAGACCAAAAACCATCCCACCGGCGCGGGGCAGATGGCGGTGCCGCTGGTGCCATCCGCGATTTCCAACGCGGTGTTTCAATTGACCGGCGTGCGTCTGCGTCAGCAGCCGATGCTGGCCGCGCGCGTCAAACAGGCGCTGCTCGGCTCAGGGCAAAGTGTTGCATAAATTAATCAATAAAAAAATAGTTAAAACATATTAACTACAGATAAACACAGATGAACACAGATAAGATCGAACCTCGATGGGATTCGGTTTGCGGGGGGTAATCTGTGTTTATCTGTGGCAAAAAGGGTTTTGTTTTCAGGGGTGGAAGGTCTCTGTGTTTTTTAAGGGGGAGATGATGAGCGCAAGTCGCATCAAAGAGTTTGGGATTACGGTGGCAGCAGTGGTGGTCGGTGGTTTGCTGAGCAGTTGCGCGGGCACGCGCACATTCGAGCAATACAACGCGCGGCGCGCCGAATCAAACAATGTGGCGCTGCTGGGCCATGTCGATTTGCATGCGTGCAGCGCCTATCACCCGGAGATCAAGCAACAGGGTACTCGCTGGATCGCCTATGTCGGTCATCATGGCGGCCCGGCAAAAATAAACCCGTTGACGGGCGCGACAGAATTCAATGGCACCTCCATCGTTGTTGTTACCGACCCGCGAGCGCCGAAAACGCTGTCGCATATACCGGGGCAGGAAGGCGGCACGGAATCTGGCGTTGCGCAAATGGTGCGCATCTGCGCAGGGCGCGATCTGCCCAAGGGTGACAAAAGCAAATTTTATCTGCTGCGGTCGTTTGACAATTCCGCGCACGAGATTTGGGATGTCACGTCGCCGGAAAAACCGCTCATCGTCAGCACGCCGGTGCGTGGTTTGCGCGACACGCACAAGAATTTCTGGGAATGCGATACCGGCTCGCTTACCTGAAATCACCGTTCAATCTGTCGAACTATCAGGTACCCGAAGCCCCCGGGGGATTTTGCAAGCGCGGCGGCCGCTTCGGCGCGCACGCTTCACACGAGAACCAGCCGCCGATGTACGCCCGGCGCGTGATCTTCTACGCCTGGTTCAATGGCGGCTTGCGCGCGGTGGACATACGCGATCCGTTCAATCCGAAAGAGATCGGCTATTACATCCCGGCCATCACCGATAACACCGACAAGCGTTGCATCACTACGCCGCAGGGCGCGCAATGCAAGGTGGCGATACAGACCAATAACGTGGATGTGGACGACCGCGGCTACATTTATATTGTCGATCGCGCGGATACCGGCATGCACATCCTCGAATTGACCGGCAGCGCGCGCGAGGCGGCGGATTTTAGGTAGTTTTCTTGTCACCCAATATAAACGAAGTCGCCGCCCAACTGATCAAGCTATAAACCATCGCCCCAAACACCGCCGGCCACAAGCCGGCGATGGTGAAGCCATTGACAAAAGAGGCTGCAAACCACAGCAGCAGTCCGTTAAGCACAAATATGAACAGCCCCAGTGTCAATACCGTGACGGGCAAAGTCAGTATTAGCAAAATCGGCCGCACGATGGTGTTAAGGATGCTCAGGATCAAGGCGACAATCAGCGCGGTGAAAAAGCTATCAACGTGTATCAAATCAAAAATATACGGCAGCGCAAATAACGCCGCGGCGTTGATCAGCCATAGCAGCAGAATTCTCACGATTTTTTCTCCAGGGCTTCCAGTGCCATTTCGGTGAGCGTCTGCAGCCAGGCATGGCGCTCGTTCAGACAGGGAATGTAGTTGTATTCATCGCCGCCGGCGTCACAAAAGATCTGCTTGCCTTCGACGGCGATCTCTTCCAGTGTTTCAAGGCAGTCGGCCACGAAGCCGGGGCAGATGACGTCGATGCGGCGGGTTTTTTGTTGGCCGAGTTCGGCGAGCACAATGGTGGTATAGGGTTTGATCCACTCGGCGCGGCCAAAGCGCGACTGGAAGCAGATTACGTATTGATGTTCGCGCAGGTCGAGTGCAGCCGCCAGCAGCCGGCCGGTTTGTAAACACTGTTCCTGATACGGCTCGCCGCGAGCTATGGTGTATTGCGGCACGCCGTGAAAGCTCATCACCAGTTTGTCGGGACGCCCCGCGCTGCGCATCTGGAATTCACGCACGCTGGCGGCGAGCGCTTCGATGTAGCCGGGATGGTCGTGAAAATCTTCAACCCGGCGCACGTCGGGGTGAAAGTCGAGTTTTTTCAACGCCGCTGTTGCAGCATCCAGTGCGGTGGCGGTGCTGCTGCGCGCGTATTGCGGGTAAAGTGGCAGCAGCACTACGCGCGAAACTTTTTTTTCCTTAAAAACAGATAGTTGCGATTCAATCGAAGGCTCGCCATAACGCATCGCGTAGTCGACCACGATGTCGCCGCGTGCGCGCTCGCCGAGATAGCCGCGCACGTACTTGGCCTGCTTCTCGGTATGAAAGCGCAGCGGCGAACCTTCGCGGGTCCACACCGAGGCGTAGCGCGCGGCGGCATCCTTGCTGCGTTTGGGCAGGATAAAAAAATTAAGAATTATCCACCACACCACACGCGGGATTTCGACCACGTAAGGGTCGGAGAGAAATTCCTTCAGGTAATTGCGCACGGCCTGCGGCGTAGGCGCGGTGGGTGTGCCGAGGTTGATCAGCAGGAGGGCGGAGATGGGCATGCGTTACAAAGCAAAGGGCGTGAACGGGTGAACGAGTGAATGGGTGAACGGGTGAACGGGTAAGGACGTCCGCTGCGCTGCAATTGCTGTCGCTCCTATGGGGCCGTGCGCGGGAGTGCCTTGCGGAGTCACTCGTTCACCCGTTCACCGCCCTAATGTTGCGACAATGCGCTGGACAGCAGCTTCGCGGTGATATCGACAATCGGAATCACCCGCTCGTAGGCCATGCGCGTGGGGCCGATGACGCCGACGGTGCCGACGATTTTGCCATCGACTTCGTAGGGCGCGGTGACCACACTGCATTCATCCAGCGGCGACAAGCCCGCTTCGCCGCCGATAAAAAGCTGTACGCCGTGTGCGCGGCTGGAAATGTCCAGCAACCGCAGCAAGCCCGTTTTGTGCTCGAACAAATCAAACAGATTGCGCAGCCGCGCCATGTTCGACGACAGGTCTTCGATATTGAGCAGTTTGTTTTCGCCGGAGATCACGACCTCGGTTTCGGCTTCGATCTCGACCTGACTGCCGGCTTCCAGCGCAGCCGTCATCAGCCGCGTCATGTCGTCATGCAACTGCCGCAGCTCCTGCTGAATGCGCTTGCGGATATCGGCGAACGTCAGTCCCGCGTAATGCTGATTCAGAAAATTGGCCGCTTCGGTCAATTCAGAGGGCGAATAGGATTTTTCGGTAATGATGATGCGGTTTTGCACGTCGCCGTCGGGCGTGACAATAATCAGCAGAATGCGCTTTTCCGAGAGCCGCAAAAATTCAATATGCCGAAAGCCCGCGCTGCGCCGCGGCGTGACCACCACACCGGCGAAACGCGTAAGCTCCGACAGCATCTGCGAGGCCGAAGCCACCAATTTGTGGGTGTTGTCGGGATGCAACTGGCCTTCGAGATGGTTGATTTCAACGCGATCCAGCGGCTTGATGGTGAGCAGCGTATCGACAAAAAAACGGTAACCGCGCGCGGTGGGCACGCGCCCGGCGGAGGTATGCGGGCTGGCGATAAAGCCCATGTCTTCAAGGTCCGCCATCACATTGCGGATGCTGGCGGGCGACAGATCAAGCCCGGCAATTTTGGACAGCGCCCGCGAGCCGACCGGCTGACCGTCGGTGATATAACGCTCCACCAGCGTCTTCAGCAGCAACTGCGCGCGCTCGTTCATGGGGGTGGACATGGGACTATTCTACCTCTTAGCGTGAGGCGTGGGGCCTGAGGGGTGAACGGGTGAAAGAGTGAACGGGTGAACGAGTGAAACCCCTCTCTCGCCAGCCCGGCCCCCTCGCCTACCTTGTAGGCTCTCCCCCTGCCGGGGGCAAGGGAGCGCCTCGCCAGGGTTACTCGTTCACTCGTTCACTCGTTCACTCGTTAACCCCTTCACCCCGTCACCCCTTCACCCCTTCACCCCTTCACCCCTTCACCCCTTCACCCCTTCACTCTTCACGCCCTAACGTGCAAGCCTGACGCCGGTTGTGGTTAAATGCCGTTATGAAAAAAACCTTTAAAACCATAGCGCTGATCGGCAAGTACAACAGCCCTGAGATCGCCGAACCGTTGCTTAAGCTGGCGGATTTTCTCAAGCGGCGCGGCATCAGCGTGTTAATCGACAAACTCACCGGCGCGCATATCACCGATTCGCCGTATCCGATACGCGAGCTTGAGGAATTGGGGCGTACCGCGGAACTGGCCATCGTGCTCGGCGGTGACGGCACCATGCTCAACATTGCGCGCACGCTGGCGCCGTTCGAGGTGGCGCTGGTGGGGGTCAATCAGGGGCGGCTGGGATTTTTGACCGACATTTCGCTCGACACCATGTACGAGACCATCTCCGGCATACTCGACGGCCACAGCGTCACCGAAGACCGCATGCTGCTGCAAGGCGAAATCCATCGCGGCGGTGAACGCGTGCTGGATGTGCTGGCGTTTAATGACGTGGTGGTGAGCAAGGGCGTCGAAGGTAATATGGCCGAAATCGAAGTGCATATCGACGGCGAATTCATCTACCACCAGCGTTCCGATGGATTGATAGTCGCCACGCCCACCGGCTCGACTGCCTATGCGTTGTCGGCGGGCGGACCGATTGTGCATCCTGCGTTGCGGGTGATTGCGCTGGTGCCGGTATCGCCGCACACGCTGTCCAACCGGCCGATCGTGGTCAACAGCGACAGCGTGATCGAAATCGTCATGCGCAGTGACAGCGACGCGCGCGCGCACTTCGACAGCCATTCGCACTTTGCGCTGCGCGAGGGTGACCGTGTGATTGTGAAGCGTTACCCGCATACCATCAGCCTGTTGCATCCGATCGGACATAGTTATTACCGCATGTTGCGGGAGAAATTGAATTGGAATCGGGAGTAGAAATCGCGACTGACCGATGTGGTTCACCCGTTCACCCGTTCACTGGTTCACGCTGTTTATGCTTCGCACTTTATCCATCCGCGACTTTGTAATCGTTGAAAAAATGGAGCTGGAATTCGATTCCGGCTTTACGGTACTGACCGGCGAAACCGGCGCGGGCAAATCCATCCTGATCGATGCGCTGGCGTTGGTGCTGGGTGCGCGCGCCGACGCGCTGGTGGTGAGACAGGGCGCCGAGCGCGCGGAAGTGAGCGCGGAGTTTGATATCGCTACATTGAACCCTGTAAAAAAATACCTTCAAAAACAAGAGCTTACAGACGAAGGTGATGCGTGTCTGGTGCGCCGGATCATAGATGCGAGCGGCCGCTCGCGCGCCTTCATCAACGGCACCGCGGTTACTGCCACGCAGTTACGCGAACTGGGCGAGTTTCTGGTGGATATTCATGGCCAGCATCAGCATCAGTCGCTGACGCGCGCGCCGGCACAACGCGAATTGATCGATGCGTACGGCAAACTCGAAGCGCAGGCCGGGCAGGTTGTTAGCGCGCACCGCGATTGGCGCGACAAAGCCGAACGGCGGCGCGCATTTGAATCGAATGCCGCCGCCTATGTTGCTGAACGCGAGCGTCTCGAATGGCAGGTGAACGATCTCACGCAGCTTGATGTCAAGGCGGATGAGTGGGCAGAGCTGAGCGCCGAGCATTCGCGCCTGGCGCATGCGGCGAGCCTGATTGAAGCCGCCGAATTTGCGATGGAGACTTTGTCGGAGGGCGAGGGTGCGAGCCTGGCGCAGGTGAACGGGGTGATTGCACGGCTGAAAAATCTGCTGGATTACGACCCCAAGTTGAAAGAAGTTCTGGAGGTGCTGGATCCCGCGCAAGTGCAGTTGCAGGAGGCCGTCTACAGCCTGCGTCACTATCAGCAAAAACTCGACCTTGATCCCCAAAGGCTGCGCGCCGCCGAACAGCGCATGGATGCCATCCACAGCGCTGCGCGCAAGTACCGCAGCGAACCGGGGCAACTGCCCGCAGTGCTTGCCACAGCACGCACAAGGCTCCACGAACTTTCGCTTGCCGGCGACGCCGACGCGCTGCGCACACTGGAGGCGGCGGCGCGCGAAGCCTGTGTAGCCGAAGCGAAAAAACTTTCCGCGGGCAGGCGCAAGGCGGCGAGAACCCTCGCAGAAAAAGTAACTGCGGCCATGCAAACACTGGCGATGACCGGCGGCCTATTCGAGGTTGCGCTCAACGCGCTGGAAGAGCCTGCCGCGCACGGGCTGGAGAACATCGAGTTTCTGGTGTCTACGCACAAAGGCATGATACCGCAAGCGCTGGCGAAGGTGGCGTCCGGCGGCGAGTTGTCACGCATCAGCCTGGCGCTGCAAACCGTCACCAGTCAGGTGGCGCAGGTGCCGACCTTGATTTTTGACGAAGTGGATGCGGGCATCGGCGGCAGAGTCGCTGAAATCGTCGGCAAGTTGCTTAACGGACTCGGCAACAAGCATCAGGTGATGTGCATCACCCATCTGCCGCAGGTCGCCGCCTGCGGCGATCAGCAATGGCAGGTGGTGAAGAGCGCGGCCAATGGCAAGGTCGCCAGCAAAGTCATCGTGCTCGACCCGGCACAACGTGTGGAAGAGATCGCGCGCATGTTGGGTGGCGTGAAGATTACCGACACCACACGCAGGCATGCGGCAGAAATGCTTAGCGGCAGGACTGAGGACTGAGGACTTAGGACTGAGGACTGAGGACTTAGGACTGAGTAACCCCTGCGCAGGGGTTACTCAGTCCTAAGTCCTCAGTCCTTAGTCCTAACCACGGCCCTTCGAGGGCAATCATCGCGTAAACATTCAGCGTAAAGATGCAGCGAGTGATCATGAATTTTGAAGCCGCGCGCCGCAGCCACTTGTGACTGGCGCTTTTCGATTTCAGCGTCGTAGAACTCTTCAACGTGGCCGCATTGCACGCACACCAGATGGTCGTGGTGCGTTCCCTGGTTGAGCTCAAACACGGCTTTGCCGGATTCGAAGTGATGGCGTATCAGCAGGCCCGCTTGTTCAAATTGCGTCAACACGCGATAGACGGTAGCCAAGCCGGTGTCGGTGCCGTCTTTTTGCAGCAGCTTGTAAACTTCTTCGGCGGACAGGTGTCGCACTGTACTGCGCTCGAAAAGCTCAAGTATGCGCAAGCGGGGCAGCGTCGCCTTGAGGCCGCTGGTCTTAAGATTTTCAGTTGAACTCATCGGCTTGTCTATCGGAGTGGGGGCAGTCTGCGCTATGATATTGCTTATTTTTCGCGGTGCAAACCGCGCGCTTTAGTTTAGCGCCACGATGGGTCTCTGAATACGACTGTTACACCCTATATGCCACTTAAAAACAATAGCTTAATTCTACTAATCCTGTTGATTGCGGGCTGTAAGCAGATGCCGCAGCTATCGGTGCCGACGCTGCCGGGCCTGGGGCCGCGTAAAATCGAAGTTCAGCAGGGCAATGTTATTACGCAGGAAATGGTGGATAAGCTGCAACCCGGCATGACGCGCAATCAAGTGCGATTCGTTCTCGGCACGCCGCTGCTGGTGGACCCGTTTCGCACCGATCGCTGGGATTACGTTTACAACATGAGCCAGGCCGGCCAACTGGTCGAACAGCGCCAGCTCAAGGTGTTTTTTCAGGACGACAAATTGCTGCGCTACGAAGGGGATGTCGTGGCCGGCGCCAAAGCAGCAGCGAAGCCCGCGGATAAAAGCGTTGCCCAACCGGTGGTCAAGCCGGCTGCCGCATCGGTGGCGGCCACGCAGCCCGCTCTGGTTGCACCTGCCGCACCTGCGGTGACCGCTAAGCCGGCCGCGCCGGCCCCGGCAGATGCTGTCGCTGCTGACATCGGCACGCCGCAACTGCGTATGGCGCCGGCGGTGGGCGAAGCTGGCCCGTCCGCCGCCACTCCCCCCGCCGCTGCCGCGCCGGCGCCGCGCGCGCCTACAACCATCGTTGCGCCGTCGCTGGATACGCCACCGCTGCCGCGTCTGATGATACAACCTGAGCAACCCGAGCAAACCGTGCAGCAGCAGCCTGCCCCCCAACCGGCCGTGAAGCCTGCTGAAAAGCCGCCTGGTGGTCCGGGATTCTTCGGGCGTCTGTTCGGGGCCAAGCCTGTCCCGCCTGCACAACCCAACGCACCTGCGGCTGCGCCTGTAACACCCGCCGCCCCGCCCACGCCTGTGGCAGCGCCCGCACCAGTTGAAAAACCGCTGGTGGCAACTCCGGTGGAGAAGCCGGTCGAAAAACCGTTGGCGGCAGCGCCTGTGCAAAAACCCGTCGACAAGCCGGTTGCCGGACGCGGATTCTTCGGGCGCATGATGGATGCCATTACTACGCCGGTGCCGCACGCCAGCTTTGGCGAAGAACGCACGCCGCAGCCGGGTTCTGCGCCGCCGCCTTTTATAGATCCCGTTCCGGCACCGAAAAAACCGTAAGCCGGCGCGGCGCATTATTGCGTGCCGGAGCGGCGCATGCATTGCGGAAAATCGAGAAAACCGCCACCGTAGGAGTTTGCCATGTCACTGAATATCGCTATCGCAGGCGCCAGCGGGCGCATGGGCCGCACCCTGATTGAAGCTGTGTTGCGCGGCACCGAGGTCAAACTGGCCGCCGCGCTGGAAATCGCAGGCAGCGCGCATCTGGGCAAAGACGCGGGTGAATTTGCTGGCGCGCCCTGTGGCGTCAGGATCACGGATGATATTGAACGCGCGCTCAAGGGCTGCGATATCCTCATTGATTTCACGCGGCCCGAAGGCACGCTGCATCACGTTGCGTTATGCCGCAAGCTCGGTGTGCGGCCGGTCATCGGCACCACCGGTTTTGACGAGGCGGGAAAAAAAATCCTTGCCGACGCGTCCCGCGAAATTGCCATGGTTATGGCGCCCAACTTCAGCGTGGGCGTCAACGTCACCTTCAAACTGCTCGAAACCGCGGCGAAATCGCTCAACCAGGGTTATGACGTTGAAATCATCGAAGCGCATCACCGCCTGAAAGTCGATGCGCCGTCCGGCACCGCGCTGCGCATGGGCGAAGTCGTCGCCGGCGCCTTGGGCCGCGATCTGAAGCAATGCGCGATCTACGGGCGTGAAGGCGTTACCGGCGAACGCAGGGACGACACCATTGCGTTTTCAGCTATCCGCGGCGGCGATCTGGTCGGCGATCACACGGTGATGTTCATCGGCATGGGCGAGCGTTTGGAAATTACCCACCGTTCCTCCAGCCGCATGAATTACGCCACCGGCGCGCTGCGTGCGGCGCAATGGGTGATGGCGCGACCCAACGGGCTGTATGATATGTCTGATGTATTGGGATTCAGTAGGGCGGGTTAAAACCCGCCGGTGAACCCGCCATTGCGTGGCCGCATGCGCGCGGCGGGTTACGACGCACAAACCGCGTCTAACCCGCCCTACGAGGTTGGTTAATCCGCTAACGCCATCCGTGCGGTTTGAAGCCCCTGCCGCCTTCGCGTATAATGCCGACTTTAAGCAGCGGGACGGGCGAAACCTGTCCCGCTTTCCATATCTGGTGTTGAAAAAAATACACTCGTAATATCAGGAGATTGCCGTGTCACCACGTACGCCTGCCATTCTCGTACTCAGGGATGGAACGGTATTCCGTGGCACGTCTATCGGTGCTGACGGCGTGTCCGCCGGCGAGGTGGTATTTAACACCGCCATCACCGGTTATCAGGAGATACTCACCGATCCCTCGTACTGCCGGCAGATCGTTACGCTGACCTATCCGCATATAGGCAACACCGGCGCCAATGCCGAGGATGTGGAGTCAGATAGTGTTTTTGCGGCAGGGCTGGTGATACGTGATTTGCCGTTGCTGGCGTCGAATTTCCGCATGCAATGGACGCTGGACGAATATCTCAGGCGCGAAAATGTGGTGGCGATTGCCGATATCGACACGCGCAAGCTGACGCGTATTCTGCGTGACAAGGGTGCGCAGGAAGGTTGTCTCATCGCTGGCAAGATCGACGAAAAGGCGGCACTGAAAGCGGCACAGGATTTTCCCGGTTTGAAAGGCATGGACCTCGCCAGGGTGGTCAGCTGCAAGCAGGACTATGGCTGGGACCAAACTACCTGGACGCTGGGCAAAGGCTACGGGAAACTGACCGCGCCAAAGTTCAATGTGGTGGCCTACGATTTCGGGGTCAAACGCAATATTCTGCGCATGCTGGCCGCGCGCGGCTGCAAGCTGACAGTGGTGCCGGCGCAAACGCCGGCGTCGGACGTGCTGGCGCTGAAACCCGACGGTGTGTTTTTGTCCAACGGCCCCGGCGACCCGGAGCCTTGCGATTATGCGATACGCGCCATCCGTGAACTGCTGGAAAAAAGCGTGCCGTTATTCGGTATCTGCCTGGGCCATCAACTGTTGGGGCTCGCCAGCGGTGCGCAGACGATCAAAATGAAGTTCGGTCACCACGGCGCCAATCACCCGGTGCAGGATCTCGATAGCGGCCGTGTGATGATTACCAGCCAGAATCACGGTTTCGCGGTGGACGCGAAAACGCTGCCCGCAAACTGCCGCGTGACCCACCTGTCTTTGTTTGACGGCAGCCTGCAAGGTTTTGCGCGCACCGACAAACCGGCGTTTTGTTTTCAGGGCCATCCGGAAGCCAGTCCGGGGCCGCATGATGTGGGTTATTTGTTTGATAAGTTTGTGAAAATGATGGAGAGCGTGAACAAGTGAACGAGTGAACGAGTGAACGAGTAAACCCACGCGCGCTGGGGTTCCCCGTTCACCCGTTCACCCGTTCACCCGTTCACGAATTTGAATGCCCAAGCGTACAGACCTCAAAAGCATCCTCATCATCGGCGCCGGCCCGATCATCATCGGCCAGGCGTGCGAGTTTGATTACTCCGGCGCGCAGGCGTGTAAAGCGTTGCGCGAGGAGGGTTATCGCGTGGTGCTGGTGAATTCCAATCCGGCGACCATCATGACCGATCCCGGCATGGCGGATGCGACCTACATCGAGCCGATCACCTGGCAGATGGTTGCAAAAATCATCGCCATCGAAAGGCCCGATGCGCTGTTGCCGACGATGGGCGGGCAGACGGCGCTGAATTGCGCGCTCGACCTCGCGCGTGAAGGCGTGCTGGAAAAATACAAGGTGGAAATGATCGGTGCGTCCAAGGAGGCCATCGACAAGGCCGAGGATCGCGAAAAATTCAAAAAGGCGATGGCCAAAATCGGCCTCGACAGCCCGCGCTCGGCGCTGGCGCACTCGCTGGAGGAGGCGCTGCAAGTGCAGGCGATGGTGGGCTATCCGACGATTATCCGCCCGTCGTTCACGCTCGGGGGTACCGGTGGCGGCATCGCTTACAACAAGGAAGAATTTATTGCCATCGTCGAACGCGGCATCGATGCCAGCCCCACGCACGAAATTCTGGTCGAAGAATCGGTGATTGGCTGGAAAGAGTTCGAGATGGAAGTGGTGCGTGACCGCAAGGATAACTGCATCATCATTTGCTCGATCGAAAATCTGGATGCGATGGGCGTGCATACCGGCGACTCGATCACGGTGGCGCCGGCGCAGACGCTGACCGACAAGGAATACCAGATCATGCGTAACGCCTCGATCGCGTGCCTGCGCGAGATCGGGGTGGAGACCGGCGGCTCGAATGTGCAATTCGGCATTAACCCGCGCGATGGGCGCATGGTCATCATCGAGATGAATCCGCGCGTGTCGCGCTCAAGCGCGCTGGCATCGAAAGCGACGGGTTTTCCGATTGCCAAAGTCGCGGCCAAGCTGGCGGTGGGCTACACGCTGGATGAGTTGCGCAACGACATTACGGGCGGCGCGACGCCGGCGTCGTTTGAGCCGACGATTGATTATGTGGTGACCAAGATACCGCGCTTTGCGTTCGAGAAATTCCCCGCGGCCGATGATCGCCTGACCACGCAAATGAAATCGGTGGGCGAGGTGATGGCGATGGGCCGCACCTTTCAGGAGTCGATACAAAAAGCCCTGCGCGGACTGGAAGTAGGCGTGGATGGATTTAATCAGCGCACGCGTGACCGCGAAGTCATTGAAGCCGAGCTGGGGCGACCGGGGCCGGATCGCATCTGGTATGTGGGTGACGCGTTCGAGTGCGGGTTTACGCTTGAGGAAGTTCACGACCTTACGCATATCGATCCGTGGTTCCTGGCGCAGATCAAGGACCTCATCGATATCGAAATGGAGCTTGACGATCAGCAGTTGGTCAATATTGACGCGGCGGCTCTGCGCGGGCTCAAACGCAAGGGTTTTTCCGACCGCCGCCTTGCGCACCTGCTCAAATCCAGCGAGACCGATGTGCGCAAACGCCGGCACGATCTCGGTATTCGCCCGGTATACAAGCGCGTAGACACTTGCGCCGCGGAGTTCGTCACCAACACCGCATACCTGTATTCGACCTATGAGGAAGAGTGCGAATCGCTGCCAACGACGCGCAAGAAAATCATGGTGCTGGGCGGCGGGCCGAACCGCATCGGCCAGGGCATAGAGTTCGATTACTGCTGCGTGCATGCGGCGCTGGCGCTGCGCGAAGACGGCTTCGAGACCATCATGGTCAACTGCAATCCGGAGACGGTATCCACGGATTACGATACTTCGGATCGACTGTACTTCGAGCCGGTGACGCTCGAAGACGTACTGGAAATCGTGCACATCGAAAAACCCTTCGGCGTGATCGTGCAGTTTGGCGGCCAGACGCCGCTGAAACTGGCGCGCGATCTGGAGGCGAATGGGGTGCCGATCATCGGCACCTCTGCGGATTCCATCGACATGGCCGAAGACCGCGAGCGTTTCCAGAAGTTGCTGCAGCGGCTTAAATTGAAGCAGCCCCCGAATCGCACCGTGCGCAGTGCGGCGAAGGCGTTGCTGGCGGCAGAGGAAATCGGTTATCCGCTGGTGGTGCGTCCCTCGTATGTGCTGGGTGGCCGTGCGATGGAAATCGTGCATCAGAAGGAAGACCTCGAACGTTATATGCGCGAGGCGGTAAAGGTATCCAACGATTCGCCGGTGTTGCTCGACCGCTTTTTGAACGATGCGATTGAAGTCGATGTGGATGCGGTGTCCGACGGCACGCAGGTAATTATCGGCGGCGTGATGGAACACATTGAGCAAGCGGGTGTGCATTCGGGCGACTCGGCGTGTTCGCTGCCGCCGTTTTCGCTGTCGCCCGCATTGCAGGAAGAACTGCGCCGCCAGACGGTAGCGATGGCAAAAGCGCTGAAAGTGGTGGGGCTGATGAACGTGCAATTCGCGATTCAGAAAAACGGCGATGCCGACGTGGTGTATGTGCTGGAAGTGAATCCGCGCGCCTCGCGCACGGTGCCGTTTGTATCGAAGGCCACCAGTCTGCCGCTGGCCAAAATAGCGGCCCGCTGTCAATCCGGAAAAACACTTTTAAATCAGAATGTTACCCATGAAATAGTGCCGCCATATTTTTGCGTGAAAGAAGCGGTATTTCCGTTTATCAAATTCCCCGGCGCGGATACCATTCTGGGCCCGGAAATGAAATCGACGGGTGAAGTGATGGGCGTGGGCGAAACCTTCGGCGAGGCGTTTGTAAAATCGCAAATGGCGGCCGGCGAAAAGTTGCCGACAACGGGCAGAGTTTTCATCAGTGTGCGCGATGGCGACAAGCCGCGCGCGGTGGAGATAGGCCGCGCGCTGGATGCGCTGGGGTTTGCGCTGGTGGCCACACGCGGTACCGCGCATGCGCTGGCTGCGGCGGGACTGAAAGTCACGCCGATCAATAAGGTGGCCGAGGGCCGCCCGCATATTGTGGATATGATGAAGAATGCTGAAATCGTGCTGGCGGTCAATACCGTCGAGGAATCGCGCAAGGCGATCAAGGATTCATACGCGATCCGGCGCGCCGCGTTGCAGCACCGCGTACCGGTGTATACCACCATCGCGGGCGCGCGCGCGGCTTGCGCCGGTATGGCGGAAGCGCGCGAGTTGCATGCCTATGCGTTGCAAAATTTGCACCAGCGTTTGGTGGTTGCTTAGTCAGCGGAGGATGCCATGAACCAAGTGCCCTTAACCGTGCGCGGAGCGGAAAGAATGCGCGTCGAACTGCACGATCTGAAAACCGTGCAGCGGCCCACGATCATTGCGGCCATTGCCGAAGCGCGCGCGCATGGCGATCTATCCGAAAATGCCGAGTATCACGCGGCCAAGGAACGGCAGGGCTTTATCGAAGGGCGTATAGCGGACCTCGAGGGCAAGCTTTCCAATGCCGAAATTATCGATCCGGTGACGCTGGATGCCGACGGGCGCTGTGTATTTGCGGCGACGGTGGAGCTGGAAGACGTGGAAAAGGGGACCCGGGTCACCTATCAAATCGTCGGCGAGGATGAGGCCGACATCAAGCAGGGCAAGATTTCGATCAACTCGCCTCTGGCGCGTGCGCTGATCGGCAAATCGGCCGGCGATATCGCCGAGGTGCAGGCGCCGGGCGGGGTGCGGGAGTATGAGATATTGGATGTGAGGTATGTTTGAGGGCTTGAAGGAGTGAAGGAATGAAGGGGTGAATGGGGTACCCCTTTCACGTATTCACTCCTTCACCCTTCGCAGCCCTTCACCCCTGATAACTGCGCTTAGTCCGCCGCTGTTTGTTGCGTGCCTTGGGTTTGTGTTGCGGCAGTTTCTTTGGTGTTTGTTGCTGCGGTTTCGGGCGGTACATCACCAACACCTTGCCGATGTGCTGTACCGGGCTGGCGCCCAGCGCCGAGCTTATTTTGCCTATTATGCGCAAGCGTTCGTCACGGTCGTCGCCATGCACGCGTATTTTGATGAGTTCGTGGGTCTTCAGGTGTACATCGATTTCCCGCAGCACCGCGGACGTCAAACCGCTGTCGCCAATGAGGACTACCGGTTCGAGATGGTGCGCACGCGCTTTGAAGGCGCGGCGCTGGGTGGGCGTGAGTTCGTTCATGGGCGTAGTTTAAGCTATTTGATCGCCGGCTAATCGACATGGCCAAAAGAACCCGCAGCAGCAAAGCGTGGATGATGCAACATGTTAACGACCCCTACGTCAAACGTGCGCAGGTCGACGGCATGCGTTCGCGCGCGGCTTACAAGCTGATGCAGATCAATGACAAAGACAAGCTGCTCAAGCCCGGCATGCTGGTGGTCGATCTGGGTGCGGCGCCTGGCGGTTGGTCGCAGGTGGCGGGGCGGCTGGTAGCGCCGGCCGGCCATGTGATCGCCATCGATTTGCTGGAGATGACGGGCCTGCCGGGCGTCGAATTTGTCCAGGGCGATTTTTCCGGGGCCGCGGGCCTGGCGAAGCTGGAACGCGCACTTGCTGGCGCGACGGCAGACCTTGTGCTTTCCGATATGGCGCCCAATATCAGCGGTATTGCAACAGCGGATCAGTCGCGACTGATGGGCTTGGCGGAACTGGCGCTGGACTTTGCCGCCAGGCATTTGAAACCACAGGGAAGTTTACTGGTCAAAGTTTTTCACGGCGCGGGTTTTGAGGATTACGTCAAAACCATGCGCGGTGTGTTCGCGCAGGTGCTAACACGCAAGCCAGACGCGTCGCGCAAGGGATCGCGCGAAGTTTATTTGCTGGGTAGAGGACTAAAGTGAGGGTCTGAAATCGCTTAAAACGATGGCAGGCGCTCAAAATCGGCTGAATAAGTGTTAAAAAGTAGTTGGTTACATAGCATTTCATGGCTGCGCACACGCTGGAAAAAGTTTAGAATCAAACGTTCGACGCAATTTACGCTGCTGGAACTGGTGTTCCAGCGACTTTTCGCAAGCAGTGCCGAATTTAAATGCCGTGCATGTGCGGTACCCATGTGCGGCGAGGAGCATCATTGAATAATCTCGTAAAAACCGTGGCCATCTGGATGGTGATAGCCATCGTGCTGATGACGGTGTTCAACCAGGTGGGTACCCAAAAATCGGTGCAAAAACCGATGGAGTATTCGCAGTTTATCGACGAGGTTAAGCAGGGCCGTGTGGCCAAAGTCACTATCGAAGGGCGGATTCTCAAGGGCACTAAAGCCACCGGCGAGAAATTCACCACTTATGCGCCTTCCGATCCGTGGCTGGTGTCCGATCTGCTCAAGGCCGGCGTGATTGTCGAAGCCAAGCCCGAGGAAGAGCCGTCGCTCCTGATGAACATTTTCGTGTCGTGGTTCCCGATGCTGCTGCTGATCGGTGTATGGGTGTTTTTCATGCGCCAGATGCAGGGCGGCGGACGTGGCGGCGCGTTCTCATTCGGCAAGAGCAAAGCGCGCATGCTCGACGAATCCAACAATACGGTGACCTTCGCCGATGTCGCAGGCTGCGAAGAGGCAAAAGAGGAAGTTGCGGAATTGGTGGAGTTTTTGCGCGATCCGTCGAAATTCCAGAAACTCGGCGGACGCATACCACGCGGCGTGCTGATGGTGGGCAGTCCCGGCACCGGCAAGACTTTGCTCGCGCGCGCCATCGCCGGCGAGGCGAAAGTGCCTTTCTTTTCGATATCCGGCTCCGATTTCGTGGAAATGTTCGTCGGTGTGGGCGCGGCGCGGGTGCGTGACATGTTTGAGAACGCCAAAAAACATGCGCCTTGTATCGTGTTCATCGACGAGATCGACGCGGTGGGCCGTCAGCGCGGCGCGGGTCTGGGCGGTGGCAATGACGAGCGCGAACAGACGCTGAACCAGTTGCTGGTCGAGATGGATGGCTTTGAACCCAACGCCGGAGTGATCGTTATTGCCGCGACCAACCGGCCGGATGTACTCGATCCGGCGCTGCTGCGTCCGGGGCGGTTTGACCGGCAAGTGGTGGTACCGCTGCCGGATATCCGCGGCCGCGAGCAGATTCTGCTGGTGCATATGCGCAAAGTGCCGATTGCGCCCGATGTCAAAGCCGACGTGATCGCGCGCGGCTCGCCGGGCATGTCCGGGGCTGATCTTGCGAATCTGGTGAACGAAGCAGCGCTATTCGCCGCACGCGGCAACAAGCGCCTGGTGGACATGGATGATTTCGAGCACGCCAAGGACAAGATATTCATGGGCGCCGAGCGTAAATCGATGGTGATCACCGAGGAAGAAAAACGCGCCACCGCGTATCACGAGTCGGGCCACGCCATTGTGGGCGTGATGTTGCCGGGCATTGATCCGGTGCATAAGGTGACCATCATTCCACGTGGCCGCGCGCTGGGACTGACGTGGGTGCTGCCGGAGCGCGATCGTATCAGTCAATACAAGACTCAGATGCTGGCGCAGATCAGCTTTTTGTTCGGTGGACGCATTGCCGAGGAACTGTTTGTGCATGACATTTCCACCGGCGCATCCAACGACTTCGAGCGCGCCACGCAATTGGCGCGCGACATGGTCACGCGCTTCGGCATGTCGGATTCGATGGGGCCGATGGTCTACGGCGAAAATGAAGGCGAAGTGTTCCTTGGCCGCTCGATCACCACCCACAAGAACGTGTCCGAGACCACCCTGCAAAAGGTCGATGCCGAAATTCGCCGCATCATCGACCAGCAATACGCGGTCGCGCGCAAGATCATCGAAGACAACCGTGACAAGGTTGAGGCGATGACCAAGGCGCTGATGGAATGGGAGACCATAGACGCAGATCAGATCAAGGACATTGCGGAAGGCCGTCCGCCGCGCGCACCCAAGCCGTTGCAGTCTGCAATACCGCCGCCCGGCGACAGCACGCCGCCGGGTGCTGCCGCGCCGGTGGCGCCGGCGCAGGAAAAAGCGTGAACGGGTGAACGGGTGAACGAGTGAACGAGTAGCCCGCAACGCAACGCTGCGCTGGTACCCGCTCACGATGTTTCTACACTGCGGCCGCTTCAAACTCCCGCTCACCCGCCCGCTGCTCATGGGCGTGATCAACGTTACGCCCGATTCTTTCTCGGATGGCGGTCAATATACCGAATTAAATCAAGCCCTTGCGCAAGCAGACACCTTGCTTGCGGAAGGGGCGGATATTCTGGATATCGGCGGTGAATCGACGCGTCCGGGTGCGGCGCCGGTGAGTCTGGAGGAAGAGCGGCGGCGTGTGCTGCCGCTGCTGGAACGGCTGGTGCGCGGGGCCGTGCCGGTTTCGTTAGACACGCAAAAGCCTGCGCTGATGCGCGACGCGGTGGCGGCAGGCGCTTCGATGGTGAACGATGTCAATGGCTTTCGCGCACCCGGTGCGCTTGAAGGGGTGGCAGGCAGCGGGGCCGCAATCTGCATTATGCATATGCAGGGCGAGCCGCGCAGCATGCAGCACAATCCGCACTACGATGACCTAATCAAGGAGGTTCGCAGCTATCTCACCGCACGCGTACGCGCGGCGGAAGATGCGGGCATTGCACGTGAGCGCATTGTTGTCGATCCGGGTTTTGGTTTTGGCAAAGCGCTGCAGCACAATCTAGCGTTGTTGCGCGCGCTGAGTGAATTCAGGGATATCGGTGGCGCGCTGCTGGCGGGATTGTCGCGCAAGACGATGCTGGGTAAGATCACCGGGCGTGATCCGACCGCGCGCGTGTTCGCGAGCATTGCTGCTGCGTTGCTTGCGGTGCAAAATGGCGCGCAGATTGTGCGCGTTCATGATGTGGCGGCGACCCGAGATGCGCTAGCAGTTCTGAATGCAGTTAATCAGGACTTAGGATTGAGGACTGAGTAACCCTTGGGGTATGCTCAGTCCTCAATCCTAGAACTAAACATGACGAGAAAATATTTCGGCACGGACGGCGTGCGTGGCAAGGTGGGTAAGCTGCCGATCACGCCGGATTTTGTGTTGCGGCTGGGCTATGCCGCGGGCAAAGTGCTGGCGGCGGGCTCGCAGCCGGGTGAGAAGCCTGCGGTTTTGATCGGCAAAGACACGCGAATTTCAGGATATATGTGCGAATCGGCGCTGGAGGCGGGGTTTACCAGCGCCGGCGTGGACGTGAAGCTGGTGGGGCCGATGCCGACACCTGCGGTGGCTTATCTCACGCGTGCGCTACGGCTCACTGCCAGCGTGGTGATCAGCGCATCGCACAATCCGTTTGACGACAACGGCATCAAATTCTTTTGCGGCAAGGGCGAAAAGCTGCCCGATACCGTTGAATCCGCGATAGAGGCGCAGCTCGAACAGCCGATGCATTGCGTGAGTTCGGCCGATCTGGGCAAGGTGCGCCGCATCGAGGATGCCGCGGGACGTTACATCGAATTTTGCAAGAGCACGTTTCCGTCGACGTTGAACCTGCGCGGCATGAAAATCGTGGTCGATTGCGCGCATGGCGCCGCCTATCACATCGCGCCGCTGGTATTCCATGAATTGGGTGCTGAAGTGGTCAGCATCGGTGTCGATCCCGATGGTTTTAACATCAACGACAAGGTCGGTGCGACCCATCCTCAGGCGCTGCAAAAAGCGGTGCAGGAGGCGCACGCGGATTTGGGTATAGCACTGGATGGCGACGCCGACCGCTTGGTGATGGTGGATGCCGCGGGCAGGGCTTACGACGGCGATCAACTGTTGTACGTGATTGCTCGCGATGGACAGCGGCGCGGACTGTTGCAGGGCGGCGTGGTGGGCACGCTGATGAGCAATCTTGCGTTTGAACGGGCGCTGGGGGCGATCGATATCCCCTTCGAGCGCGCGCAGGTGGGCGACCGTTATGTGCTGGCATTGATGCAGCGGCGCGGCTGGCGCCTGGGCGGCGAGAATTCCGGTCATATCCTGTGCCTGGATCAGCATTCCACGGGCGATGGCATCATCGCAGCGCTGCAGGTGCTGCGCGCGTTGCGAGAATTGCGCATGACATTGGCAAAGGCGTGCGCGCCGGTGGTGCTGTATCCGCAGGTGATGCGCAACGTACCGGTCAAGCTGCGCAAGGGGAATTCCCGTGACGCGCGCGTCGACAAGCTGCTGCAGCAAGCCGCACGCGATCTTGGCAAGGATGGCCGTGTGCTGCTGCGCCCATCGGGTACCGAACCGGTGATCCGGGTGATGGTTGAAGCCCGCTCGCGCGCCAAGGCCGACCGCTGGGCGAAAGCCATCGCCGATGCGGTAGCCGCCGTGGGCTGAATCACGCGTGGGCGCGGTTTTGAATTTTTTTCACTGCAATGATCGCCCGCACAGCGCGCAAAAACTTCGTTAAATCAACAGCTTTCCACCGTGCATCAGGGCAGCTTCACATTGACCCAAAGTTGCCGTCGCTGTACACTCTGAGGGTTTTTGCGAGCCGGGTGTTAAATGCGCAGCAAGTTGGTCGTGGGTAACTGGAAGATGAACGGCAACCTTGCGTCAAACCAGGCGCTGCTTAAGTCATTGATTCCTTTGTTGGCTTCTGTCACCCGTGCGCGGTGCGCAGTGTGCGCGCCGTATCCGTATCTGGCGCAAACCGAGCATATTTTGCGCGGCCAGGGCATTGCGTGGGGCGCGCAGGACGTGTGCGAATACGAACACGGCGCTTATACCGGCGGGGTTTCGGCGGGTATGGTGGCCGATTTTGGCTGCCGTTATGTCATCGTGGGGCATTCGGAACGGCGCACGCTGTTTGGCGACTCGGATACAGTGGTGGCGCTGAAATTTGCTGCGGTAATAAAAGCGCGGCTGACGCCGATTTTGTGCGTGGGCGAAACGCTGGCAGAGCGTGAAGCGGGCGTGATGGAGCAGGTAATCGCGCGTCAAATGGATGCGGTCATCGCGCACTCGGGGGCGGCAGCGCTGGGGCAGGCGGTGATGGCGTATGAGCCGGTGTGGGCCATAGGCACCGGCAAAACCGCCACGCCGGATGAGGCGCAGGCAGCGCACGCATTGATTCGCGAGCGGGTAGCGGAGCATGACATGCGCGTGGCGGACGGGTTGCCGATTCTTTATGGCGGCAGCGTCAAAGCGGCGAACGCCGCACAGTTGTTCGCGATGCCTGATATCGATGGCGGTCTGATCGGCGGTGCGTCGCTGCTGGCGGAAGAGTTTGCGGCGATTTGCAAGGCGGCAGGATGAATATACGGTAAATGGTCATCGGACCATTTACCGCCAGTATCTCCCCTCTCCCGCCGGGAGAGGGGCCGGGGGTGAGGGTAGCGTTAGGAACTAATTTATGGATCTCGGGGTTCTCATTTTGCACGTTATCGCCGCCGCTGGCATCATAGTGCTGGTGCTGGTGCAGCACGGCAAGGGCGCCGATGTGGGCGCGGCGTTTGGCACTGGTTCCGCGGGCAGCGTGTTTGGTTCTGCCGGCTCGGCCAATTTTTTAAGCCGCATGACAGCGGGCCTGGCATTGGTGTTTTTTGTAACCAGCATCGGCCTGTCGTTTCTGTCGAATAAAAGAACTTCCGGCAAAGGGGTGATGGCCAATCAGCCGGCGGCGACGCAAAGCGCGCCGGATAAAGTGCCGGGCGTGTCGGAAGTGCCTGCGGTGCCGGCGGCAAAAAGTGTTGCGGGTGAAAAGTCCGACAAGGCGGCCCCCGCAGCACCGGCTTCCAAAGCAGCAGATTTGCCGAAGTAAGCACAAGATAGATCCCCGCAACGGGGTAGGGGTGGTTGCTTCAAGCGTTATGCCGTCGTGGTGGAATTGGTAGACACGCCGTCTTGAGGGGGCGGTGGCGAAAGCCGTGAGAGTTCGAGTCTCTCCGTCGGCACCAGTGGTTGCAGGATTGAGGATTTAGTAAGACCATCAATCGGCTCAGGAAAATTTTACTTTGTTGATGCAGCATGCTTGAAAACTATTTCCCCATTCTGATGTTCATCGGCGTCGGCCTGATGGTCGGTGTTGCGCCGATGTTGTTGGGTAGCGGACTTTCACGGCTGCTGGGCGCGCATCGGCCAAATGAGGAAAAACTGTCTCCCTACGAATGCGGCTTCGAGGCGTTTGAAGATGCGCGCATGAAATTCGACGTGCGCTACTACCTGGTGGCGATACTGTTCATTTTGTTTGATCTGGAAATTGCGTTCCTGTTTCCGTGGGCGATCGTGCTTGGCGAGCAGAGCGAAAGCACGTTCCGTTACCTCGCCATGGTGGTGTTTCTCGGCATCCTCGTCGTGGGTTTCGTCTACGAGTGGATGAAGGGCGCGCTGGATTGGGAATGAGATTTTGAGGCAATGAGGTAATCACATGGGCGCCATCGAAACCCTCGACGAAAAAGGTTTCATCACCACCACGGCCGACGCGCTGATCAACTGGACGCGCACCGGGTCGCTGTGGCCGATGACGTTCGGGCTTGCCTGTTGCGCGGTAGAGATGATGCACGCGGGCGCGTCGCGTTACGACCTCGACCGTTTCGGCATCGTGTTTCGACCCAGCCCGCGCCAGTCGGATGTGATGATCGTCGCCGGCACCTTGTGCAACAAAATGGCTCCGGCGCTGCGCAAAGTGTATGACCAGATGGCCGAGCCGCGCTGGGTGATTTCAATGGGGTCGTGCGCCAATGGCGGCGGTTATTATCATTACTCGTATTCGGTGGTGCGCGGCTGCGACCGCATCGTGCCGGTTGATATCTATGTGCCGGGATGCCCGCCGACGGCCGAAGCGCTGCTCTACGGCATCATCCAGTTGCAGAACAAGATCAAACGCACCAATACCATCGCACGCTGACGCGCATGAATTTTGAGTTTTTAATTTTGAATGTTGAGTGCAAGGCGCCGACGTGCTTCACTCAACATTCAGCACTGGGCACTCAACACTAGTCTACATGGCTTCCCGTCTCGAAACTCTGACCACGGTGCTGCAGGCGGCGCTCGGCGATCTGCTGGTGAGCGCGACCACCGCACTCGGCGAATTGACGGTGGTGGTGAAGGCGCAAAACCTGCTGGCGGTGGCGGAAAAACTGCGGGATTCGCCCGAGCTGAAATTCGAGCAGTTGATGGATCTGTGTGGCATGGATTACAGCACGTATGGTGATGGGGGCGAAGGCGCCTGGGGCGGCCAGCGGTTCGCGGTGGTGTATCACCTGCTCAGCATCAGTTACAACTGCCGTCTGCGCCTGCGCGTATTTGCGGCAGAAGATGATTTTCCGGTGGTGGATTCGGTGATCGGCGTATGGCCGTCGGCGAATTGGTATGAACGGGAAGCGTTTGATCTCTACGGCATCATGTTTACCGGCCATCCCGACCTGCGTCGCCTATTGACGGACTACGGCTTTATCGGGCACCCGTTCCGCAAGGATTTCCCGCTGTCGGGCAATGTCGAAATGCGTTACGACCCAGACAAGCAGCGTGTGATTTATCAGCCGGTCACCATCGAGCCGCGCGAGATCACGCCGCGCATTATTCGTGAACAACACTACGGCGACAGCGAAGGGTTCCGCAAAGGCTGATGATGGCGGAAATTCGCAATTACACGATGAATTTTGGGCCGCAACACCCGGCGGCGCACGGCGTGCTGCGTCTGGTGCTTGAACTTGACGGTGAAGTCATCGAGCGCGCCGATCCGCACATCGGCCTGCTGCATCGGGCAACGGAAAAGCTCGCGGAACATAAAACTTATATCCAGTCGCTGCCCTACATGGACCGGCTTGACTATGTGTCGATGATGGTTAACGAGCACGCCTACGTGATGGCGATTGAGCGGCTGGCGGGCATACAGGTGCCGCTGCGCGCGCAATATATCCGTGTCATGTTCGACGAAATCACGCGCCTGCTGAATCACCTGCTGTGGCTGGGCTGCCACGCGCTCGACGTGGGTGCGATGACGGTGTTTTTATATTGCTTTCGCGAGCGCGAAGACCTGTTCGACACTTATGAAGCGGTGTCGGGCGCGCGCATGCATGCGGCTTACTATCGGCCGGGCGGGGTGTATCGCGATCTGCCGGACACCATGCCGCAGTACATCGCCTCGAAAATACACAACGCGGCCGCGATCAAGGATCTCAATGCGAACCGTCAGGGTTCGTTGCTGGATTTTGTGGAGGATTTCACGACGCGCTTTCCGACCTACATCGATGAGTATGAAACCCTGCTCACCGATAACCGCATCTGGAAGCAGCGCACGGTGGGCATCGGCGTGGTGACGCCGGAGCGCGCCAAGGCGCTGGGTTTCACCGGGCCCATGCTGCGCGGCTCCGGTATTGAGTGGGATTTGCGCAAGAAGCAGCCGTACGAGGTGTACGAGCGCATGCAATTCGACATACCGGTGGGCGTAAACGGCGATTGTTATGACCGTTATCTGGTGCGCATCGAAGAGATGCGCCAGTCGAATAACATCGTCAGGCAATGCATCGATTGGCTGCGCAGGAATCCCGGCCCGGTGATGATCGACAGCCACAAGGTGGCGCCGCCTTCGCGCGTGGGCATGAAGCAGAACATGGAAGAGCTGATCCACCATTTCAAACTGTTCACCGAAGGCATGCATGTGCCCGCAGGCGAGGCGTATGCGGCGGTGGAGCATCCCAAGGGCGAGTTCGGCGTCTATCTGGTTTCCGATGGCGCCAACAAGCCCTATCGTCTGAAAATACGCGCGCCGGGCTTCGCGCATCTGTCCGCGCTGGATGAAATGTCGCGCGGCCACATGATCGCGGACGTGGTGGCGATTATCGGCACGCAGGATATAGTGTTCGGCGAGGTGGATCGATGAACGCGCCTGCGGTGGCGAACATCGGGTTGTCGTCCGCGGCGCTGGCGAAAATCGACAAAGCCGTGGCCAAGTATCCGCCGCAGGAAAAGCAGTCCGCGGTGATGGCGGCGCTGACCATTGCGCAGGACGAAAAAGGCTGGCTCTCAACCGAGACCATGGATTTCGTGGCGCAATATCTCGAGATGCCACCGGTGGCGGTGTATGAAGTGGCAACGTTCTATACGATGTATGACGTAAAGCCGGTTGGACGCCACAAATTGACGATATGCACCAATCTGCCGTGTGCGCTGTCTGGGGCAAACCAGGCTGCCGGGTATCTTAAGCACAAGCTCGGTATCGGATTTGGAGAAACCACGACGGATGGCCGTTTTACGCTGAAAGAAGGCGAGTGCCTGGGCGCTTGCGGTGATGCGCCGGTGTTGATACACAACAACAAACAGATGCTGTGTGCGATGTCGAACGAGAAGATCGACAGGCTGATCGAGGAGTTGAAGTAATGGGCTTGCCCGTCGCACCCTTCGCCAAAGACCTGTATGGTCCCGATGCCCTGATCATGAAGGACATCGACGGCACCAATTGGCGTCTCAAAGATTACGAGGTACGCGGCGGCTATCAGGCGTTGCGCAAAATCATCGATCAAAAGATTTCACCTGAAACCGTCATCGCCGAGGTCAAGAAATCGGCGTTGCGCGGACGCGGTGGCGCGGGGTTTCCGGCGGGGCTCAAATGGAGTTTCATGCCGCGGCAGTATGCGGGTGCGAAGTATCTGGTGTGCAACTCCGACGAAGGCGAGCCGGGCACCTTCAAGGATCGCGATATCCTGCGCTATAACCCGCACAGCGTGATTGAGGGCATGGCCATCGCCGCCTACGCCATGGGCACCGCCGTCGGTTACAACTACATACACGGCGAAATCTGGGACATCTACGAGCGCTTTGATGAAGCGCTGGAAGAGGCGCGTGCTGCAGGCTACCTGGGTGACAGCATACTGGGCTCGGAATTCAGCTTCCAGCTACACGGACACCACGGATTCGGCGCTTACATCTGCGGCGAGGAAACCGGCCTGCTGGAGTCGCTCGAAGGCAAAAAAGGCCAGCCGCGATTCAAGCCGCCGTTCCCGGCGAGCTTCGGTCTTTATGGCAAACCGACAACCATCAACAACACCGAGACCTTTGCCGCGGTGCCGTGGATCATCCTGAATGGCGGCGAGGCTTTCCTCAATCTGGGCAAGCCCAACAATGGCGGCACCAAATTGTTCTCGGTATCGGGCGACGTGGCGCGTCCGGGTAACTACGAAGTCAGGCTCGGCACGCCGTTCGCGAAATTGCTGGAAATGGCCGGCGGCATGCGCGATGGCAAAAAATTGAAGGCCGTAATCCCCGGAGGTTCGTCGATGCCGGTGTTGCCCGCCGATATCATGATGGCCACCGACATGGATTACGACTCCATTGCCAAGGCGGGCTCAATGCTCGGCTCCGGTGCGGTGATCGTTATGGACGAAACGCGCTGCATGGTGAAATCGTTGCTGCGGTTGTCGTATTTTTATTTCGAGGAATCGTGCGGCCAATGTACGCCGTGCCGTGAAGGCACCGGCTGGCTGTATCGCATGGTTGACCGCATTGAGCACGGCAAGGGCCGCAACGAAGACCTCGATCAATTGAACCGCGTGGCCGACAATATTCAGGGACGCACAATTTGCGCGCTGGGAGACGCGGCAGCGATGCCGGTGCGTGCGTTTATCCATCATTATCGCGATGAATTTCAATATCACATCGACCACAAGAAATGTCTTGTGGCGCCTTACATCTGATGCCACTAGAAATCGAAATCGACGGTAACAATCTTGAAGTGCCTGACGGCAGCACGGTGATGGATGCTGCGCGTCTGGCGGGTATTTACGTGCCGCATTTTTGTTATCACCGCAAGCTGTCGATAGCCGCCAACTGCCGCATGTGTCTAGTGCAAATCGAAAAAGCGCCCAAGCCCATGCCCGCTTGCGCCACGCCGGTAACCAACGGCATGAAAGTTCAAACCCATTCCGAGCAGGCCGTCACCGCGCAAAAAGGCGTGATGGAATTTTTGCTGATCAATCATCCGCTGGATTGCCCGATCTGCGATCAGGGCGGCGAATGCCAGTTACAGGATTTAGCGGTGGGTTATGGCGCCAGCGGCTCGCAATACGAAGAACACAAGCGCGTGGTGGTCAACAAAAACCTGGGGCCGCTGATTTCCACCGACATGACGCGCTGCATACACTGCACACGCTGCGTGCGCTTCGGCCAGGAGATCGCCGGTGTAATGGAACTCGGCATGATCGGGCGCGGCGAGCACGTTGAGATCATCACCTTCGTCGGCAAAACCGTGGATTCAGAATTATCCGGCAATGTGATCGACCTGTGCCCGGTGGGCGCGTTGACCTCCAAGCCGTTCCGCTATAGCGCGCGCACCTGGGAGCTTACGCGCAAATCTTCAATCAGCCCGCACTGCGGTCTGGGTTCCAACCTGACGTTGCAGATAAAGCAGAATCGGGTGATGCGTGCACTGCCGCTGGAAAACGAAGCGATCAACGAGTGCTGGATTTCAGATAAAGACCGTTTCTCGTATGAGGCGCTTAATTCTGATCAGCGCCTCGCGCGCCCCATGTTGAAAGAACGCGGCGCATGGAAAGAAGTGGATTGGCAGACCGCGCTGAATTTTGTCGCCGGCGAATTGAAACGCATCGCGGCGGCGCATGGCGCGCACGCCATCGGCGCGCTGGCGACGCCGCATCAAACGCTGGAAGAATTGCATCTGCTGCAAAAAGTGATGCGTGGCCTGGGGTCGGGCAATGTCGATTTCCGCTTGCGCCAGTCTGATTTCCGCGCCGACGGCAGCATGGCCGGCGCGCCGTGGCTGGGGATGAGCATCGCTGAGGTGTCGCAACTCGATCGCGTGCTGGTGGTGGGCTCCAGCTTACGCAAGGATCAGCCGCTGATCGCGCATCGGCTGCGGCAGTCTGCAAAAAAATCATTAAAAATAAATATCCTGCATGCGGTGGATGATGATCTGCTGATGCGCATTGCAAACCAGGCTATCGTCGCGCCGGCGGCGATGGTGGATACGCTGGCGCAGGTGGTGAAGGCGGTGGCGACGGCGAAAAATGTGGCTGTGCCGCACAGCGTGAGCGCTGCGGTGGCGAAGGTGACGGTTGCTGACCATGCACAGCGCATCGCGGCCAGTCTTGCCGACGGCAAGAATGTCGCGGTGTTCCTCGGCAACTTTGCGCAGCATCATGCGCAGGCGTCGCAACTGCACGCGCTGGCGCAGGCGTTGGCGGAAATCACCGGCGGACGGTTTGGGTTTCTGGGTGAGGCTGCGAACAGCGTTGGCGGTTACGTCGCGAACGCACTGCCTACAAACGAAGGTGCAAACGCGTTGCAAATGCTAGCCAAGCCGCTCAAGGCGTATGTGTTGCTGGGCGTCGAACCCGAACTCGATATGCATGATCCTCGACAAGCTGTCGCGGCGATGAAGCAAGCTGAGCTGGTGGTGGCGATGAGCGCTTATCAGCACCGGGCGCTGGATTACTCGCAGGTGCTGTTGCCGATTTCTCCGTTCACCGAGACCGCAGGCACCTTCATCAATACCGAAGGCCGTGCGCAAAGTTTTCAGGGCGTGGTGCAGCCGTTGGGTGAGACGCGGCCGGCGTGGAAAGTGTTGCGCGTGCTCGGCAATCTGCTGGGGCTCGCAGGATTTGATCAACAAAGCGCCGAAGAAGTGCGCGTTGAAGTGCTGGCAACAGAAAATATAAATAAAAACAATGGCTTACGTGCCATCCCTGCCAGCGGTGTCAGTGCCGGCGCGGGGCTGCAACGCATTGCCGAAACGCCGATTTACGCGGCAGACGCGATTGTGCGCCGCGCACCGTCGCTGCAAAAAACACGCGATGGATTGCCGCCGCTGGCGAGCATGAATCGCGCGCTGGCTGACACGCTTGGATTGCGCGATGGCGACAGCCTGCGCGTGCGGCAGGGTGGCGGCGAGGCTGTGGTGGCGTATGCCATCGACGATAAATTGCCGGCACACTGCGTACGGCTCGCTGCCGCGTGCAATGAAACTGCTGCGCTGGGCGATGCCAATGCCGAGTTGACGGTTGAGCGCATTGCGGGTCAGCCGCTGTTGCCCAAGGTCGAAGAGGTCGCGGTGTGAGCGCGGTATTCCAGCCCATCGTGAGTTTCGGCTACTGGCTGTGGGGCCTGCTCGCGGCTATGCTCGCGGCGGTATTCGGCGACGAGCTCGCGCCCTATGCGCTGTATGGCGTGAAAGTCCTGCTGCTGATCATCTGCATTGTGGCGCCGCTGATGCTGAGCGTAGCCTACCTCACGCTGTGGGAGCGCAAAGTCATCGGCTGGATACAACTGCGCCTGGGCCCGAACCGGGTGGGGCCGATGGGACTGCTGCAACCCATCGCCGATGGCATCAAGCTGATGATGAAGGAAATCATTGTTCCTTCCGGCGCCAACAAGCTGTTGTTCGTGGTTGCGCCCGTGCTTGCGATCATGCCGGCACTGGCGGCGTGGGCGGTGGTGCCGTTCGATCCGGAAATGGTGCTGGCCAATATCGACGCCAGCCTGCTCTACATCATGGCGATTACGTCGATGGGTGTGTACGGTGTGATCATCGCGGGTTGGGCGTCGAATTCCAAATATGCGTTCCTTGGCGCCATGCGCTCGGCGGCGCAGATCGTGTCGTACGAAATCGCTATGGGCTTCGCGCTGGTGGGGGTGCTGATGGCGGCGCAGAGTCTGAATCTGGTGGAGGTGGTGAAAGGGCAGCAAAGTGCGTATGGCGCGTTCGGCTGGTTCTGGATACCGCTGTTTCCGTTGTTCCTGACGTATTTGATCGCTGGCGTGGCGGAAACCAATCGCGCGCCGTTTGATGTCGCCGAAGGCGAATCGGAAATCGTCGCCGGCTTTCATGTGGAGTATTCGGGCATGACCTTCGCGATATTCTTCCTCGCGGAATACGCCAACATGATTTTGGTCTCGATGTTGTGCGCGCTGATGTTCCTCGGTGGCTGGCTGTCGCCATTCCCGCAGTCGTGGGGTGTGCTGGGCGCTTCGAGCTTTTTGTGGCTGCTGTTCAAGGCGTTTCTGGTGGTGTCGAGCTTCCTGTGGTTTCGCGCAACCTTCCCGCGCTACCGTTACGACCAGATCATGCGCCTGGGCTGGAAGGTATTCATTCCGGTGACGCTGGTGTGGATCATCGTGCTCGGCGCGTGGATGCAGACGCCGTTGTGGGTATGGTGGAAGTGATCCCATGAGCATGATCGACAAAGTTAGCGGTTTTTTCCGCACGTTTCTGTTGCTGGAGCTGGTGAAGGGCATGATGCTCACCGGTCGCTATATGTTCGCGCGCAAGATCACGGTGCAGTTTCCCGAGGAAAAAACACCGCAGAGCGGACGTTTCCGCGGCCTGCATGCGTTGCGCCGCTACCCCAACGGCGAGGAACGTTGCATTGCGTGCAAGCTGTGCGAGGCGGTGTGCCCGGCGCTGGCGATCACCATCGAATCCGAGCAGCGCGACGACGGCACGCGCCGCACCACGCGCTACGATATTGATCTGACGAAATGCATTTTCTGCGGCTTCTGCGAAGAATCCTGTCCGGTGGATGCCATCGTGGAGACGCGAATTTTCGAGTACCACGGTGAGAACCGCGGTGATTTGATTTACACCAAACCCATGCTGCTTGCCATCGGCGACGCATACGAAGAACAGATTGCCAAGGATCGCGCGGACGATGCGCAGTACCGGTAGGGCGTGAACGACCGAACGAGTTAACGGGTGAACGAGTTAACGGGTGAACGAGTAAGGAAACAAAGCAATGGCTTCGCCCTCTCCTGCGCCGCAGGCGAGAGGGTTTTACCCGTTCACCCGTTCACCCGTTCATCAGATTTAAAAATGACCTTCCAATCCTTCATCTTCTACTTCCTGTCCAGCGTGCTGATCGTCGCGGCGCTGGGCGTGATCACGGCGCGCAATCCGGTGCATTCGGCCTTGCTGCTGGTGCTGGCGTTTTTTACCTCGTCGGGTCTGTGGCTGCTGCTGCAGGCGGAGTTTTTGGCTATCACGCTGGTGCTGGTGTATGTGGGTGCGGTGATGGTTTTGTTTTTGTTCGTGGTGATGATGCTGGATATCAATCTCGAGAAACTAAAGGCAGGCTTCTGGCGCTATCTGCCACTGGGCGGCCTGGTGGCGTTATTGCTGGTGATTGAAATGGCGATGATACTCATCAGCCGCTCGGTCGGCTTTGGCGATGTGCCGCAGCCGCCGGCGTTGCCCGCGAACCTGAGTAATACCAAGGAACTCGGCCGGCTGCTCTATACCGAGTACGTGTATCCGTTTGAAATTGCCTCGGTGATTCTGCTGGTGGCCATCGTGGCGGCGATTGCGCTGACGTTACGCAAGCGCAAGCTCAGCAAATACATCGACCCGGCGGCGCAAATCGCGGTCCAGCGCAAAGACCGTGTGCGCATCGTGACCATGGCGAGCGAAACACGCCAGGACCCACAAGAAGGCGGCAAATAGTGATCCCGCTCTCCAGTTACCTGATTCTGGGCGCGATTCTGTTCGCCATTTCGGTGGTGGGCATATTCCTTAACCGCAAGAACCTCATCGTGCTGCTGATGGCGATTGAGTTGATGCTGCTGGCGGTGAACATGAATTTCGTGGCGTTTTCGCATTATTTGAACGATCCGGCGGGGCAGATATTCGTGTTTTTTATATTGACAGTCGCCGCCGCCGAGTCGGCCATCGGCCTGGCGATACTGGTGGTGTTATTCCGCAATCTGAATACGATCAATGTCGAAGACCTCGACAAGCTTAAAGGGTGAACGAGTGAAAGGTGAACGAGTGAACGAGCAACAGCGCGTGGCCACTGGTTTTTCCCGTTCACCCGTTCACCCGTTCACCCGTTCACGCCGTCAGCCCTCATGACCTCCATGCAAAAACTCTATCTGCTGGTGCCGCTGGCCCCGCTCGCGGGCGCCATTGCCGCGGGCCTGTTCGGCTGGGCGCTGTCGCGGCGTGCCGTGCACTGGATCACCATCATCGGCATGATCGTGTGTCTGGCGGCGTCCGTCGCGGTCTATCAGGACGTGATGCAGGGTCATCATTTCAACGGCGCGCTCTACACCTGGATGGTATCGGGCAATGCCCGCTTCGAGCTGGGTTTCCTGATTGATCCGCTGTCGGCGACGATGATGGTGGTGGTGTCGTTTGTGTCGCTGATGGTGCATATCTACACCATCGGCTACATGGCCGATGATCCGGGCTACAAGCGCTTCTTCAGCTACATCTCGTTATTCACGTTTTCGATGCTGATGCTGGTGATGAGCAATAATTTCCTGCAGTTGTTCTTCGGGTGGGAGGCGGTGGGGCTGGTGTCCTATTTGCTGATCGGTTTCTGGTATACGCGGCCCACCGCGATCTACGCCAACCTCAAGGCGTTTGTGGTCAACCGCGTGGGCGACTTTGGCTTCCTGCTCGGCATTGCGCTGGTGTTCATGTATTTCGGCGACCTGGAATATGTGAAGGTGTTCGCCAACGCCAAAAACCTGGCAGCCAACACCGTGGAGATTATCCCCGGCACGGCGTGGTCGCTGATGACGGTTATTTGCATTCTGCTGTTCATCGGCGCGATGGGCAAGTCAGCGCAGTTCCCGCTGCATGTGTGGTTGCCCGATTCGATGGAGGGTCCGACGCCGATCTCGGCGCTGATCCACGCCGCGACCATGGTGACGGCGGGCATTTTCATGGTGGCGCGCATGTCGCCGCTGTTTGAGTTGTCCGACACCGCGCTGACCTTCGTGATGACGATCGGTGCGATCACTGCATTTTTCATGGCGCTGATCGCCACCGTGCAATACGACATCAAGCGCGTGGTGGCCTATTCCACCTTGTCGCAACTGGGCTATATGACGATGGCGCTGGGCGCGTCCGCTTATTCGGCGGCGATATTCCATCTGTTCACGCATGCTTTTTTCAAGGCGGTGCTGTTCCTCGGCGCGGGCTCGGTGATCATCGCCCTGCACCACGAGCAGGACATGCGCAAAATGGGCGGCCTCGCCAAGTACATGCCGATCACTTACGCCACCATGCTGATCGGCGCGCTGGCCAACGCCGGTTTGCCGCCGTTCGCAGGCTTTTTCTCGAAAGATACGATCATCGAAGCACTGCACGCCTCACCGCTAGCCGGCGCCGGCTTTGCGTATGTGCTGGCGACCGCCGGTGTGCTGGTGGGCGGCTTTTATTCGTTCCGTCTCATTTTTTACGCATTTCATGGCAAAGAGCGCTTCGCTGATCCGCTTGATCCGGCGGTGAAGGCGTGCAACGCCGAGCGCGCGCACGCGCACGCTAACGATCCGCACGCCCATGATGCGCACGACCCGCATATGAGTCACCGCCACCCGCCGCATGAATCGCCGTGGGTGGTCACGCTGCCGCTGGTGCTGCTGGCGATACCCTCAGTGTGTGCGGGGTGGATCATCGGCGCGTTTGTATTCGGCGATTATTTTGGCAACGCCATCACGGTGTCGGCGGCGCATCCGGCGATTGCCACGTTAACGCAACAGTTTCACGGGGTGATCGGCATGATCACGCACGGCTTTGCCAGCCTGCCGTTCTGGTTTGCGGTAGCGGGCGCGGCAACGGCTTATTACATTTATATCGTGCGTCCTGATCTGCCGGCGGTGCTGCGCGCGAAGTGGGGTGTGGTGGTGACCATCCTGATGGACAAATACGGCTTTGACCGCTTTAACGACTGGTTCTTCGCGGGCGGTGCGCGCCTGCTGGGCAATGGTTTGTGGAAGGGCGGCGACGTGGCGGTGATTGATGGCGTGCTGGTCGACGGCTCGGCCAGCGCCGTAGGCTGGTTATCAACGGTGATCCGCAAGCTGCAGTCTGGCTATATCTACAATTATGCTTTCGCCATGATTTTCGGCATTCTGCTGCTGTTGACGATTACCCTGTGGTCTTTGGCGGTTTAACGATTTAGAACAAATACCCAAGTCCATGTACGCCCTACCCCTGTTAAGCCTTGCGATCTGGATACCGATTTTTTTCGGTGTGGCTGTGCTCGCCACCGGCTCGGACCGCAGCGCTCACAGCGCGCGCGTGATTGCGCTGATAGGCGCGCTGCTGGGCTTTCTCATCACGCTGCCGATTTACGCGGGATTCAGCACCACGCTGGGCGGCTTTCAGTACCTGGAAAAAGCCGAATGGATCGAGGCGCTCAACGTTCACTACCACCTCGGCCTCGACGGCATATCGCTGTTGCTGTTACTGCTCAACAGTTTCACCACGGTGATTGTGGTGATCGCGGGCTGGGAGATTATTCAGAAACGTGTCGCCCAGTACATGGCGTCGTTCCTGATTTTGTCGGGCGTGATGAATGGTGTGTTCTGCGCGCTGGATGCGCTGTTGTTTTATGTGTTTTTCGAAGCCACGCTGATTCCGATGTTCATCATCATCGGCATTTGGGGCGGGCCGCGGCGCGTTTATGCGTCGATCAAGTTTTTTCTTTATACCCTGTTCGGTTCGCTGTTGTCTCTGGTGGCGCTGATTTATCTTTACTTTGCGTCGGGCGGCAGTTTTTCGTTGCTGGATTTTTACGATACGCCGCTCAGAATGAATGCGCAGGTGTTGATCTTCTTCGCATTTTTCATGGCATTCGCGGTCAAGGTGCCAATGTGGCCGGTGCATACCTGGCTGCCCGATGCGCACGTCGAAGCGCCCACCGGCGGTTCGGTGGTGCTGGCAGCGGTGATGTTGAAGCTGGGAGGCTATGGCTTTCTGCGGCTGTCGCTGCCGATAGTGCCGGACGCGAGTCACTCACTCGCGGGATTCATGATTTTTCTGTCGCTGGTGGCGGTGGTGTACATCGGGCTGGTGGCGCTGGTGCAAACCGACATGAAAAAGCTGATCGCTTATTCGTCGATCTCGCACATGGGTTTTGTCACACTAGGATTATTTGTATTCAACGCGCAGGGCATGGAAGGTGCGGTGATGCAGATGATTTCCCACGGCTTTATATCGGCCGCGCTGTTCCTGTGCGTGGGCGTGCTGTATGACCGCATGCACACGCGTGAGATCGGCGACTACGGCGGCGTGGTCAACACCATGCCGGTATTCTCGGCGTTTTTCATGCTGTTCGCGATGGCCAACGCCGGCCTGCCCGGCACCAGCGGCTTCGTCGGCGAATTCACCGTGATACTGGGGGCGATGCAGGCGAATTTCTGGTACGCCTTCCTTGCCGCGACCACGCTGATTTTTGGCGCGGCCTACACGCTGTGGATGTATAAGCGGGTGATTTTCGGCGCGATGGCCAATACCCATGTGGCCGAGCTCAAGGATATCAATCTGCGCGAGTTCGTGTTGCTCGGCATGCTGGCAGTGGCGGTGCTGGTGATGGGCGTGTGGCCGCAACCGTTCGCGGAATTAATGCACACCTCGGTCAGTGACATCCTGTCGCATGTCATGCACAGCAAGCTGCCTGCGCAATAGGCCGCGCCAATATCATGCAATACATTCAACCTCTGTGGCCCGCGTATCCCGAGATTTTTCTGCTGGCGATGGCGTGCGTGATTCTGATTACCGATTTGTTCGTAGCCGACCACAAGCGCGGGATCACCTATTTCCTTACGCAAGTTGCCCTGGCGGGTTGCGCGCTGATTACCTGGCTCACCTGGTCCAGCGCCAGCGGCGAACCGGTGCATACCTTCAGTGGCATGTTTGTCGGCGATTTGATGGGCAATGTGCTGAAGCTGATCACCTATTTTGGCGTGATGGCGATCCTCGTGTATGCGCGCGATTACATTCAGGTGCGCGGCATGTTTCGCGGCGAATTTTTTACGCTGACGCTGTTCGCCACGCTGGGCCTGATGATCATGATTTCGGCCAACAGCCTGCTGACGCTGTATCTGGGGCTGGAATTGCTGAGTCTTTCCCTCTACGCGATGGTCGCATTGCAGCGTGATTCCGCGGTGGCCACTGAAGCCGCGATGAAATATTTCGTGCTGGGTGCGCTCGCTTCCGGCATGCTGTTGTACGGCATGTCGATGATTTACGGCGCGACCGGCACGCTTGAGATCACCCGTATTGCCACGGTCATTGCCGACGACGGCGCGAAAAACGTGGTGCTGGTTTTCGGGCTGGTGTTCCTTGCCGCGGGCATCGGCTTTAAGTTAGGGGCGGCGCCGTTTCACATGTGGCTGCCGGACGTGTACCACGGCGCGCCGACTGCGGTAACACTGTTCATCGGTTCGGTGCCCAAACTGGCTGCCTTTGCGTTTGTGGTGCGCCTGCTGGTGCAAGGGCTGGGCGTCGAGGAAATTCAGGCGCACTGGCAGCAGATGCTGGCGGTGATGGCGGTGCTGTCGCTGATCATCGGCAATATCACCGCCATCGCGCAAACCAATTTGAAGCGCATGCTGGCGTATTCAACGATTTCCCACATGGGTTTTTTGCTGATCGGCATCTTGGCAGGCGGGCTTAACGGCTACGCCTCGGGCATGTTCTACGTGGTGGTTTACGTGCTCATGAGCCTCGGCGCCTTCGGCATGATTCTGCTCTTGTCGCGAGAGGGATTCGAGGCTGAAAATCTTAATGATTTCAAAGGCTTGAATCAACGTAATTCGTGGTACGCGTTGTTGATGCTGTTGCTGATGTTCTCGATGGCGGGGGTGCCGCCGACGGTGGGGTTTTACGCGAAATTCGCGGTGCTGCAGGCGATTGTGGATGCGGGGCACCTGTGGCTGGCGGTGATCGCGGTGGTGTTCTCGCTGATCGGCGCGTACTACTATTTGCGCATCGTCAAGCTGATGTATTTCGATGCGCCGGAGGATAACGCGCCGATCACCCCGCGCGCCGATGCGCAGGTGCTGCTGTCGGTGAATGGTCTCGCGGTGCTGGCGTTTGGTATTTTCCCGCAGCCGCTGATGGCGCTGTGCGCCAGTTCGATACTGGCTTCGCTGTAAAACAGAAATTCGTCGGTTTACGCCGTGCCTGCAGCAACCGCCAGCGGCTGCGCCAGCGAAAAATCCTTGAGTATGCTGGGTTTCTGGAACAGGTAACCTTGACCATACTGTATGCCCATCGTCTTCAACAGATCCAGTACATCGGCATTCTCCACCCATTCGGCGATGACCTGTTTTTTCAGTCCCTGCGCAACGTCGTTCAGCGCTTTCACGAAAAGACGGCTGCCGTTACTAGTGACGAGATCCTGGACAAAGCTGCCATCGATCTTAAGGAAATTGGCGTCGAATTGCTTAAGGTAATAGAATGAGCTGAAGCCCGAGCCAAAATCATCCAGCGCAATGCGGCAGCCGATCTCCTTCAGGCGGCGGATAAATTTCAGCGTGACATCGATTTCCGACAACGCGGCCGTTTCCGTGATCTCGAACACCAGCTGGTTGGGCTTCACGCCGCTGTCCACCAACAGCGCGATAAAATGGCTCGTCCACTCCTGATTGGACAAGGAGACGCCCGACAGATTAACGAAATAACGCACCTTGGTGCCGGCGAGTTCATTCCGGGTAATATGTGCTAGCACTTTTTCGATCACCCGCATGTCGCTTTCCTGGATGATGCCCACCGTCTCGGCGATGCCCATGAAATTTCCCGGCAGGATATAAGCGCCATTGTCATCGCGGATGCGCAACAGTATTTCGTGATGCGTGGTTTGCATATCGCTTAACCGTACCACGGGCTGGGCAAGCAGCACAAACTGGTCTTTGTCGAGCGCCTCGCGCAGCCTGCGCGCCCATTGAATACGCTTGTGTGTGTTGCGTAAGGCACCTGCCTCCTGGTCGAACAGCGCGTAGCGGTTGCGCCCGAGCTCCTTGGCCTGGTACATCGAGATATCGACGTTCGAGAGCAGTGTGCGCAGGGTGTCGCCGTGGAAGGGATAGATGCCGATGCCGATCGAAGCCGAGATGTTGGCGACAATACTTCCTTCCGTCACCTGCAGCCGGTAATTGCGAATCGCGGCCAGCGCCCGCTCGGCCATGTTCACGACTTCCTGGCGCAGCGTGTTCGGCAGGTGAATAGCGAATTCATCGCCGCCGATACGGTACAACTCACTGTTTTCGCGCTGCACCACTTCGCGCAGAACGCGGCCTATGCCGATCACGATCTGGTCGCCTGCATGGTGCCCGAAATTGTCGTTGACGTACTTGAAGTGATCGATATCGATGAACAGCAGTGCGCCGGGGGTTCCGGATTCCAGGCCGCTTTCCAGGCTGCGCTGCAGTGCATGCCGGTTGGACAGGTCAGTGAGCGTGTCGTGCAGCGCCATATACTCTATGCGCAGCAGGGCCTAATGCTGGTCCGTAATGTCACGCGCGGTGCCGCGGATGGCACGCACCTCTTCCGACTCATTGAGGATGACTCGCGCGTTGATGCCTACCCAGCGGTCCTCGCCGGTTTTTGAACGCAGGTGCGTAACGTAATTCTTGACCTCACCATGGCGCTTGAGCAAAGACAGGAAGCGCCGGTTAGCGACATGGACGGAATCGGAACGCCGAGCAATACGGCGGTTTGTTTAACACTGTAGTTGTGGCCAGCCATCATGATCTCCCGGAAACCTCCGCCACTTGGCGGGGGAGAGCAAAACTTATCTTGTGATCCATGTTGCGTGAAAAAGCATTAAAAATAAATGTACTTGTACTGAATCTCCCAGTCCGTTCTGGCGCGATACCAGACGCTGCATGAGTTTCAGGTCACGCAGAGTCAAGCGCAACGCGGCATCCACCCAGATTTGCACGACGTCCAGCAGTTCCTCGAAGGTAATGCCATGCACGCGCCGGCGCACCGCGGCGAGGGCGCTAAGGCCGTTGCGGTTGCGACCGCGCTGCCGGATCAGTGCGTTAACCGCTTGTTCTCCCGCGCCATCGTCCGCCACCACATCAATCACGCCGGCGGCCAACATGTCTTGCGCGCTGAATATTTTTCCGCTGGCAATCAGATCTTCGGCCGCCTTGCGTCCGATCTTGCGGTCAAGGAAGCTGTAGGCGCCCATTCCCGGGAACAGGTTGAAGTGGATTTCCGGAAAACCGAAACGCGCACATCTTTCGGCAACAATAACGTCACCGGACAAGGCGGCTTCGAAACCGCCGCCGAGACATTCGCCCTGCACCAGAGAAATGGTTGTCACGGGCAACTCGTGCCCGATGTAATTGCGGTACAGCACGTCTATGCAGGCGCGGCCGTAACGCAGCAGGCCTTGCCGGTCCTGCGTGGCGATCAATTGTTTGAACAGGTCGAGATCGCCGCCCAGATTAAACACGCCGGGCATCGCCGAAGCGAGTATCACATAGTCAACCGCGATGGGGGCTGCCTCACCGTTGCATTGAAGCGCGCCGCCAGACCCCGCAACAAAGCTGCAGTAGCCGCGGATATCGGCCAGCAGCCGTGGATTAAAACAGGGACGCGGGCCGGCACACCAACGCGACCACAGTGCGCGCGTTTGTTTATCAAAGCGGACACTGAGTTGCGATGAAAACTCATATTCAATTTCGCTTTCCCGCATGTCAATCAAGGGTTGTTGATGTGCTTCACGAACGGCTGCTGGTACGTGCATATCCATTGCGCTTCTCCCCGACAAAAGTGGTTGGTTGGCAAAGCCGTGCCCCCGGTTGTGCAGTGGCACAGCGTCATTTAACGGAGAGATTTCTGAAAAATCAAATCTATCACTTCGATAGTTTTTGAATATTTTCTTTTAAAACAATAGGTTACAATACAGGCTTGATGGAGCAGTTAAAATAAAATTTAAATTCGGGATAAATATCAATCCGCCATCGCTGCAACAGGTCGTGCCTGCGGCTCGCTTGCCCTGTTGCCGGGGGTTAACTTTTAAGACGCCGCCACGCGGCGTGAATAATCAACGGAGATAGTTTATTTATGCTGGTGTGCTACATGTGCGTGTGGATACGCGGGATGCTGCGCATGCTGTTTCGTGTGCGTGTCACGGGAGATGTGGCGTCGCTCGCGTGCGGGCCCGCGCTGGTGGTTGCGCATTGCGAATCCGCGCTCGACGGCGTACTGCTGGGCCTGTTTTTACCGGGTAAACCCCTGGTGGTGACGACACCGGAAATGCACGCGCAGCCTATCCCGCGTTTTCTGCTGCGCTGGGTGCACTGTCTGACGATCGATCCTGCGCGTCCCATGGCGATCAAGGATGTGGTGCATCACGTGCGTGATGGCGGTGTCGCGGTGATATTTCCGCAGGGCCGTGTGACCACCACCGGCAGTGTGATGAAAACCTATGATGCGGCGGCGATGATTGCCACGCGCTGCGGCAACGCGGTGGTGCCGGTGCATGTTGCCGGAACCTTGTACTCACGTTACGCGAGCACATCGGGCAACTGGCCCAAGCGGCTTTTCCCCAAGGCAACGATAGCCGTGCATGCGCCGCTAAGCGTAATGCAGCCGACGCAGCCTGACCGCAGGTATGCGCTGTGGTTTCCGCGAGCCGCTGTTCCCGCAGTCGATCCGCGGCAGTCCGCAGTGGTGGTGTATACCTCGGGGTCGGAGGGTCTGCCCAAGGCTGTAGTGCTGTCGCATGCAGCGATTCTTGCCAATATGACGCAAGTGCGCGCGGTCATCGACTTCGGTCCGGATGACAAGTATTTCAGCGCGCTGCCCCTGTATCACACGTTCGGACTGGTGGGCTGTGCCTTAATGCCCCTGATGACCGGCACCAGGCTGTTTCTTTATGTATCGCCGCTGCGCTACCGCGCCATTCCGGAACTGGTGTACCTCAGCGGCGCCACTTACCTGTTCGGCACCAGCACTTTCCTCGGCCATTATGCAGTCTTGTATGGTTTTAACTACGTTAGAAACGTTGGGCATGGCGTATTGGGCGGTTAAGCGGCTTTCTGGTAAAGCTGGGTTTCGAGTTCCTGAACAGCGGCGAGATATTTGTCCCGTCCGCCAAAGAGATTAACGATTTCTATTGGCGTGCCGAACTTTGTCAGCGGATCGACTTTGAGTATCTCCATCGATTCGACACTGCGGATGCCGCCATCAGCGAATTTGTCCAGCAGAGCATCGAGCACAGCGCGCGTTTTGTCGCCGTATTGGGCAAACACATGGCGCTTGCGCACTTTTTCGACGCGCTCGCGGCGCGTGAACGGCGGCTGATCGAAGGCGACGTGGCACACCAGATCAAAAGCGTCGTAGTCGCGGCCTACCTGTTCGGCGAGTTCATCGAGGAACACGCCCTGATTGGCGAGCGCGTCGACAATAGCCGCTTTGCGCTCGGCGTCGTTCCACGCGTTGAGGAAGGCATCGAGCGAGGCATAGGCTTTAAGCACCAGCCCTTTCAAGGTGGCCGTCGGATGCTGCGGAACAGATTTGTTTTCGCCAATAAAATGAATGGATTGAACAGCTTATCGCAGGTATTGCTGTACATTTGGGCAAGTGCGAGGCAGACTCTTAGCGTTGAACACAACGTGGAGAGATTATCATGGCACTGGATGCGGTCGTTGCGCGTTTCATCAAACACAGCCC
>CAMBCF010000037.1 GCA_945864585.1 Bordetella parapertussis
ATCGAAGGGATTCGCTGTCGCCACCGCAGGTTGAGGCACACGCGGCTTGCCACCCGTTGCCAGTTCCAGCAGAGCCTCTGCGGCTTCTGCGGGAAGGTGATCCGCCAGGGCCAGTAGCGTGACCGTAGTCGCCTTCTTCACGTCGGCCACCCTAGCCCTCCCCTTGAAGGGGAGGGAATGTCTCATGAATTGCGAAGCAGTACACTAGTGGCGTGCAGTTCATACTGCTGAATGTGATGAAGCCGCCATCCACTCGGCGGCAACGAAAAGCCCGTCCAAGTCACGGACTGAAAGAGCGTCGCGCAGGATGAGGCGTGCTAGACTTCCTTGTCAGGTTTTAAGGAAACTACAAATGGATTTCGCACTCAACGAAGAACAAAGCCGCTGGCAAAATGAAGCCCGCCATTTCGCCCGGGAAGTGCTGCTGCCCGCCTCACTCAAGCGCGACCAGATCGAAGGTGGCCGCGAGCCGTGGGACTGGGAGATTATCAAAGCCGGTTCCAAAATCGGCTTTCGCACCTTTACCGTACCCAAAGACCTGGGCGGCATCGGCGCGGATTTCGTCACGCAGGGCATCGTGATGGCGGAACTGGCCAAGGGCGACAGCGCGATGTCCAAAGCCTTCAGCCAGAACTGGAAATGGAGCCACCTGATCGCGGAGTTTTGCACCAAGGATCAGAAGGATCGCTTTCTTAAGCCGTTTCTCGCCGACGACACCTATGTCATCGGCTCGGCCAGCACTGAGCCGAACTCGGGCTCCGACAACCGCTATCCGCCGGCGGACGTCAGCTCGGGCTTTCACGTCAAGGCCGAGCGCAAGGGCGACGAGTGGATACTCAACGGCGAAAAAACCTTCATCGCCAACGGTTCGGTGGGCAAACTGTTTTTTGTGAATGCGCGCTCCGATACCAGCGTGGTGGCGCGCGAAGGCACCACCGTGTTCATGGTGCCGCTGGGCACACCGGGCTTTCGCATCGGCAAGGTGTTCAACAAGGCCGGCTGGCGCTTTTACCAAAACGCCGAACTCATATTCGAGAACGCGCGCGTGCCGCACGCCAACGTGGTGGGTGAGCCGCACAAGGGACAAAAAGTGCGCAGCGGCGTGGCCGCCGAATTCAGCGATTTCGAACTCGCCGCCAACGCCCTCGGCATCTGCGACGCGGCGACCGAATACGCGATGCAGTTCGCCAAAAAAGAAAAACGCGCCGGCAAAGCGTTATGGGATCATCAACTGGTGCAACTCAATATTCACCAAATGCACATGCTCACCGAAACACTGCGCTCATACGTGATGCGCACCGCGTGGGATATGGATACCAAAGTGCACGGTTCGCTAAGCCCGGTGCTGGTGATGGCCTACGCTTCCGACGTACTGCAAAAAGTCACACGCCTGAATATGCAGGTGCAAGGCACGCACGGCGGCATGATGGACGCGATGACCCAGAAGCTGGTGCGCGACAGCATCATCTGGACCCACCTTGCCGGCGACAACACGCAGCGCCTCAAGGCTGTGCGACGAATGAAATAGTTAGCCTGGTTGAAGCCCCTTTTGCACAGCGGTCTGGCGCAGCGGCGTTCAATCCCGCGCGTGTTAAGTCCCGCGACCCCACAGCCCGCAATAACGCCGCAGCACAAACTGCAAGCTGCCTTCGTCGCCGGGCCAGCTCGCGTATTTCGGTAACTTCAACTTTTTCTCAACCGGCTCCCAGCACTTGCCTTGCTGCGCTTCGGCTTTGACCGCGGCCGACGCGTCCTGCAGCAGCGTGAGCAGATTCTGCACGTCCATCTTGGTGCCCAGCCTTCCACCGACGCCGGGATGGCCGGGGATCAGCCGCTCCCACTCCATCGCGTGCAGTTTTTGCAGGAACTCCTCCCACTCGATTGGATAGGAGTCGATCATGCCGCGCCCTGGAAACTGCCCGACAGGAACGGTATCGACAGCGAAAATAATTTTCTCCTTCGGCAGCCGGATGACCGCCGTGGTGTCGCCGTGATTGAGGCCCATATGATGAAATCGGATATCGTGAAATACACCCAGTTGGTCAAAGAGGCTCGCATCCGCGAGAATTGAGGCTCATCCACCCGTAAATCTTGGCCAGACATCATGTAACACGAGGAACTGACAGAAAAGATCATTGGATGTGCGATGACTGTCCATCGCGCCTTGGGACCGGGCTTTCTCGAATCCGTTTATCAGAATGCGCTTGCTCACGAGTTGCGAAAGGCGGACCTTGTAGTCGAATGTGAGCGGAAGATTCAAGTGATCTATGACGAGATTATTGTTGGCGATTTTTCAGCCGATATGCTCATTCAAAGGGCAGTCCTCGTTGAGAACAAGGCTGTACGGGCACTCGTTCCGGCTCATTAGTTGCAGTTGGTCAACTATCTGACAGCTACCGGGATTGAAATCGGCCTGCTGTTTAACTTCGGCTGTGAGCGTCTCGAATTCAGGCGCAAAACCCGCACCTACCGACCCAAGGAAACGCGACAGGATTAACAGGAGAGTAAACAGGATAAGGGCAGATGACATGCGCCCTTGTTCTTATCCTGTCCCGGATGAACCCTATTTCGCCATCCCCAGCGCAATCAGCGTGCGCCGGTAAGCCTCGAGTTCCCGTTCCAGAAACGCCGGCAGTTCGCGGTGGCCGATGATACCGACGGTCCAGAAATTAAAATCGACGGCCTTTTTTACCTCGTCGCTTGTCATCACGCTGGTCAGCGCCTGGTCCCAGAATGCGAGTTGCGCGGCATCCATTCCGCGCGATCCGAAGATGGTGTAGAACACGTTAGCGGTGACATCGACCCCTTGTTCGCGCATGGTGGGCACGTTGGCGAGTATGCCGCCATGCCGCCGCGGACCGGCGACACCGAGAAAGCGCAGCTTGCCCGACTGGGTAAGTTGCATCGCGCTGCCGGGGCTTTGCACACCGATATCAAGATGCCCGCCCGCCACTTGTATCGCGGTATCGGTGCCGGAGTTAAACACCACGACTTTGATTTTGGTGGGATCGGCGCCCGCCAGGCGCGCAACCTCCGCCACGGAAATATGAATCGGGTTGCCGGCCGCAGTCGAGATGCCAAACGACAGCGACGCCGGGTCCTTACGCAAACGCTCGACAATGTCGCGCGCACTGGTAATCGGCGAATCGGCGCGCACGAAATACATCTGAAACTCGTCGAGCAACTTGATGATGGGCGACAACTCGCGCGGTGTCACCGTGCCGCGTCCGGCGGCAAGGGTGGTCAGCCAGCTTGACGACGCAAGCCCCAGGTAATGCGGATTGCCGCTATGCGTGTTGAGATAAGCGAACGCGACGGTCTGGCCGCCGCCGGGCTTGTTGACGACGTTGACCGGGGTACTAACCCGGCCCTCCTGCAACAGGCGTTGCAGTGTGCGGCCGATGCGGTCGTTGGCGCCGCCGGGCGCAGCACCGACGATGAGCTCGACGGGTTTGTCGGGCTTCCACGAGGGCGATTGCGCAGCGCTGAGCAGCGGCATCAACAGTAGCAGGGTGAGTAAGGTTTTCATCGCGTTTCCGGTTAAATCATGTGTGCAAGCCACGGCATGTCCCTGCGGTATTGTGCCTCGAATGCTTCAATCTGTGTCAGATGTTGCAGCGTCACGCCTACATCGTCGAGGCCCTTTAGCAGCCGCTCCTTGCGCGTGGCGTCGATGTCGAAGGTGTGTGTCGACCCGTCGGGTGCGATAACGAGTTGATGGGGCAGATCAACCGTCATGCAGGCGCCCGGTGTAGCCTGCAACTGCGCGATCAGACCGCTGATGACCGAGGGCGGCAGCACAATCGTCAGCACGCCGTTTTGCAGACAATTGCCGCGATACACATCACCGAAGCTCGCGCCGATCAACGCGCGCACGCCGAAATCGAGTGTGGCGTAGGCCGCGCTTTCGCGCGAGGAGCCGCAGCCGAAATCGGGGCCGGTGACCAACAAGCCGGCGTTTTGATAGGCAGGCTGATTGAGTATGAATTCAGGCCGCAGGTGCTGGTGTTCATCAAAACGCAGATCGTGCAGGAACACCCGCGCGTAGTCGCTGTGGCCGGGGCGGCGCGGCAGGCGCTGAAAACGCCCGGGCACAATCATGCCGGTGTCGATCTTGGCGATATCGAGGGGGGCGGCAACGGCGGTGAGGGTGGTAAAGGGTTGCATGGCCTAAACGGTCCGCAAAGTTTCACCGCAGAGGCGCAAAGACGCAGAGAATTGCCGCGGAGAAAACCCAACACAAAGATCGCTTTCGAACTTCTCTGCGTAACCTCTGCGTCTCCGCGCCTCTGCGGTGAGTTTGTAAGTATTTGTTTTTAATATATTTTTCTGATGTCGGTTAACCGCCCGGTAAGCGCCGCCGCTGCCGCCATCGCCGGACTCATGATATGCGTGAGCGCGCCCGGTCCCTGGCGGCCTTCGAAATTGCGGTTGGTGGTTGAGGCGCAGCGTTGTCCGGCGGCGACCAGATCGCCATTCGATCCGCCGCACATCGAGCAACTGGCGTCGCGCCACTCGAACCCGGCGGCCAAAAATATTTGATCGATGCCTTCGCTTTCGGCTTGCCGTTTGACAGCGCCTGATCCGGGCACCACCATGGCGGGAACTACAGCCTTGCGGCCTTGCACCACGGCGGCCGCTGCGCGCAAATCCTCGATGCGCGCATTGGTACAGGAGCCGATGAACACGCGATTCACAGCAATGCTTGCGAGCGGCGTGCCGGGCGCGAGCTTCATGTAGTGCAGGGCGCGCCGGATGCGCCCGCGTTTATCGGCATCAGCTATCGCGGCGGGGTCCGGCACCGTGCCGCTGATCGGCGATGAATCTTCCGGGCTGGTGCCCCAACTTACCATCGGCGCCAGTTCAGCGGCGTGCAATGCGAGTTCGCGGTCAAAACGCGCATCCGCATCAGAGGGCAAGCTTCTCCAATAGGCCAGCGCGCGCTCCCAGTCGGCGCCTGCCGGGGCCAGCGGCCGGCCCTGCAGATAGTTGAACGTGGTGTCGTCGGGCGCGATCATGCCGATGCGCGCACCGGCCTCGATCGACATATTGCAGATGGTCATGCGGCTTTCGATGGACATGTTGCGGATGGTAGAGCCCGCATACTCGACGGCGTGGCCTGCCGCGCCGCCGATGCCGATGCGCGCAATCACCGACAGAATAACGTCTTTGGCGGTGACATGCGCGGGCAGTGCGCCATCGATAACAATGCGCATGGTCTTCGGTTTTTTCAACCACAAGGTTTGCGTTGCCAGCACGTGGCGCAACTGGTTGGATTGCCCGATGGGTATGGGCAAGGCGCCCAGCGCGCCGTGCGTCGCAGTATGCGAATCGCAACAGGCTATCAGCAGCCCCGGCTGCGTCCAACCCAGCTCCGGGCCCACCACGTGAATAATGCCCTGTCGCACATGGTGCACACCGTAGTGCTCGATGCCGAATTCGCGCGTATTTTCATCCAGCAGTTCAACCACGCGCCGGATTTCAACATTGGCGATGCTGGCGGGCGCGGTGGCGCGGTGGGTGGACGGCAGGTAATGGTCCGTCAGCGCCAGCGTTTGCTTCGGCTTGCGCACTCTGTGGCCTTCGCTACGCATCTGATCGAAGGCGAGAAAGGTGCCGCCTTCATGCAGCAGATTGCGGTCCACGAACAGCAGTTCCTCGCCGCCGGCTGCGCTACCATCGGCGATGATGACATGCCGCGCCCACACGCGCTCAAACAGTGATAGCGGAAGATGCATTGCGGATTATTTTGCCTTCTCTTTTTCCATGTCCGCAAAAGCTTCCTTCGCCCAGCGGAAGGCTTCGATGCCCGCCGGCACGCCCGCATAGCAGGCGATTTGCAACAACACTTCCTTGATTTCGTCCTGCGTGACACCGTTGCCGAACGAGCGCTTCACGTGCAGCTTGAATTCATGCTGGCGGTTAAACGCCGCGAGCAGGCCGATATTGAGCAGACTGCGCGTCTTGCGCGGCAGCCCGGGGCGGCTCCAGATCATGCCCCACGCGGTTTCGGTGGCGTATTCCTGCATCGCCATGCTGAATTCATCGACATTTTGCATCGACTTGTCGACATACTCGGCGCCGAGCACTTCGCGGCGGATGGTGATGCCTTTGTTGAATAGTTCGCTTGCCATAATGGTTCCCTTGAATAATTGTTACGATACGATACGAGGCGGGTGGCTATCTATAGCTTAAACTTGTGCATTGTTATCAGGACACTACCGGCATCATGAAACGTATTGCCAAACCCGCTGCAAAACGCTGCGCCCTCATTTTACTCTCGGCAGTGCTCGCAGGTTGTGCGCTTGCGCCCGCCAACCATGCCGGCGGTGACGCGCCGCGCCACGCCGCTATCGTGCCGCTGAAAGCCCAGCGTCCGGTGCTCGGTCTGGTGCTCGGCGCCGGCGGCGCGCGCGGCTTTGCCCATGTCGGCGTGATCAAGGCGCTGGAAGCGGCGGGCCTCGCAGCCGATGTGGTGGTGGGCGCGAGTTCCGGAGCGCTGGTAGCGTCGTTTTACGCGGGCGGCATGAACGCGCGCACGCTGGAAGCAATGGCGCTGGCGCTGGAGGACCAGGATCTTTTCGACTTTACGCTGTTTGGTCCGGGCAGGGTTGAGGGCAGACGATTGCAGAATTTCGTCAATCACACGCTGGACGGGCGTCTGATCGAAGCACTGGAAAAACCTTTTGCAGCGGTGGCGGCGGAACGCGACAGCGGCCGCATGGCGGTGTTTAATCGCGGCAACACCGGCATCGCCGTGCGCGCGTCGGCGAGCGTGCCCAAGGTTTTCTGGCCGGTAATAATCCATGGCCACTCGTATGTGGATGGCGGCGTTGCAAGCCGTGTGCCGGTGTCGCTGGCGCGTGAAATGGGCGCGGATGTGGTCGTTGCAGTGGACATCTCGCGCCGCCCGGCCGATGAAGCGGATGCCGCCGACGTGGTGATTCGCCCGGTGACGGTGCGCTCGCGCATCGATGATTTTCAGCACCGTCTGGCGAATATCGCGGCGGGTGAGGCGGCCGCGCGCGCGGCGATCGAGCAGATACGCAGCCGCCTGGCAGCGGTGGCGGAGCGTAAGGCTGAAGGACAAGGGCGTGAACGGGTGAACCGGTGAATGGGTGTATCCCATCGCAGCACAGGGTCAAATTTAAAGCATCACCGCAGAGGCGCAGGGTTTGATTTCGTTCGCCCGCCGCGCGCAGGTTGCGGGCGGTTTGACAGGATCAACGACGCCACCTCGGCGGCGGGAATCGGCCTGCTGAAAAGATGGCCCTGGCATTCGTCGCACTCGAGCCGCGCCAGAAATTCTAGTTGCTCCACTGTTTCCACGCCCTCGGCTATGGTCTTGATGCCAAGCTGCTTGCTCATGGCGACCACCGCCGAGACGATGGCCGCATCGTTGGCATCGCTGCTGATGTCACGCACGAACGATTGGTCCACCTTGATTTTATTGACCGGAAAACGCTTGAGGTAACTCAGGCTCGAATAACCGGTGCCGAAGTCGTCAATCGCGATCGCCACGCCGATCGCGCGCAGGTCAGCCAGCGTCTTAACCGTCTGCTCGGCGTGCTTCATGATGTTGCTCTCGGTGATTTCCAGCCCCAGCCAGCCGGCATCAAGATCGCTTTCCGTTAACACAGTACTGATCAGTTGCAGCAGATTGCTGCGGTGGAACTGCTGTGCGCTGAGGTTGACGGAAACCGTGAACGGTTTGATTCCCGCCTGTTCCCACGCCTTGCACTGCTTGCAGGTGGCGCGCAGTATCCATTCGCCGATCGGCACGATCAGTCCGGTGTCTTCGGCGAGCGGAATAAAGTCGGCGGGCCAAACGCTGCCCAGAGTCTTGTTGTTCCAGCGGATCAGCGCCTCCAGACCGACCAGTTCCCCGGTTTTCAACTGTAATTGCGGCTGGAAATACAATCCAAATTCATCGCGCTCCAGGGCATGCCGCAATTCGACTTCCATGCCCATGCGGCCGGCCGGGTTGACGTTCATGTCGGCGCGGTAAAGCTGCCAGGCGTTGCGCTCTTGTTTGGCGTGGCACATCGCAACTTCGGCGTTTTTCAGCAATTCGTCGCGGTTTTGATCGTCGAGCGGATAGATGGTGATGCCGACGCCGGTGGTGGTAAATACTTCGCCGGATTCGGTATCGAAGGGCAGGGTGAATGAGGTTTTTATTTTGTCCGCGATAGCGGTGATTTCATCCATGTCGGCGGCGCCTTCGGCCAGTATTGTGAATTCATCACCGCCCAGCCGCGCGATCGTGTCGGTGGCGCGCAGAGTGCCCGCCAGCCGTTCGGCCACTTGTTGCAGCAACAAGTCGCCGGTGGCGTGCCCGTAGGTGTCGTTGATCTATTTGAAACGGTCGATATCGAGAAACATCACCCCCAGCGGTGTGTTATTACGTTTGGCGCGCTGCATCGCCGCGTCCAGCCGGTCCAGCAGCAGGTAACGATTGGGCAGCCCGGTGAGCGCGTCGTATTGCGCCATGAAGGCGAGGCGCTCTTCCGCCTGCCGGCGTTTGGTGAAATCGTGCAAAACACCGAGGATTTGCAGTATCTGCCCCGCGTCATCCAGCATCGGCACGTAAGTCGCAGAAATCGATTACTGGTGGCCGCGCAAGGTGAAACTCACCTCGATCGATTGCGTGGCGCGGGAGGTGCGGGCAAGCGCCAGCGCCGGGAGGTAGGTGCTGATCACCTCTGGCGGCAGCAGGTCTTCGTCGCGTTTACCGATAAGGTCGGCGCCGGGTTTGGCGAAAAATTCCGTGGCGCGGTGATTGGCAAAACGCAAGCGCAAATCATGGTCGTAAATCAGGAAGATGTCGGGTATGCCGTTTAACGCCAGTCGAAACAGTTCTTCATTTGCCTTGATTTGCGCGAGCATGGCCTTGATCGGCGACACATCGCGGTGCACGGCCACGATGCCGGTGATATTGCCCTTGGCGTCGCGTGTCGGCGCATAGCTGCTTTCGACGAAGATACGCCTTCCGTCACTGCGCCTGCGCTCGGATTCCCAGCCGTGGATGGTTTCGCCGGCCAGCACCCTTTGCCGGTAATCCATCACTTCCGCGCGTTTTAACTCCGGTATCATCCATCCGGCGTTGCGTCCTATCACTTCGCGCGCGGGATAACCAAACAGCCGCTCCGCACCGGGATTCCAACTGAGATAGTTGTAGTCAGCGTCGGAAGTGGTGATCGCATCCGGTGACGCATTGATCGCGGCGGCGAGCCGCGCATTGTCGGCCTCGACCCGCCGTTGCCGTGTGACATCCTCGAAGGAGGCGACTACGGCGACGGGCTTGCGTGCGCTGCCTGAAAAAACCGGCTGGGTATTGACCGACATCCAGCGCAACGCTTTGCCGCCCGGGCGGGTGCCGACCAGAATATTTTGCTGCGGTTTGCCGCTACGCAGCGTCTTGCGCACCGGAAAATCCCCGGCGGGAAACGGATGGCCGTCTTCCCTGACTGCCCGTCACACTGCATCATCGCGCAGCGCCTGTTTCATTTCCTGCTTGGACATCCCCAACAGGGCTTCGGCGCTGGGGTTGGCGGCGATCACATGACCAGAATTCGAAAGCATAACCACGCCTTCGGACAGCGCAAAAAGCAGCTCGTGGTAACGTTGGGTAGTCAGCCGCGCACGCTTGGCGGAATGGCGTGCTACACTTCTTTGGCCCACAATACGGGCTCGCGTCTTAGGCGCGGGTATTTTCGGCGGCATGTTGTTCGTATGCTACAGAAAAGTCGGTATCGAATAACTGCATCTGGCGCAGTAAGGCGACCATCCGTAGATGAAACACGTAGTTTGACGTACACTGATTAATTATTGTCGTTTGCTGCATTAAAACCATGACCAATAACCGGCGCGCCCTGGTGGTGGATGATATTCCGGCCAACCGTCTGATCGCCGAGGCTATGTTGAAGCAGCTCGGCTGGTCGGTGCTGCTGGCGGAGGATGGCCTTGAGGCGTTGCAGGTGTGGATCGACCCCGCTGGACCTGGTGTTGCTGGATATCAGTATGCCCGGCATGAGTGGCATGGAAGTGTGCCATAACATACGTGCCAACAGTGCGCTGGCCGAACTGCCGGTGATCGCGTATACCGCACATGCGCAGCCCGCGGACCGGCGCAATTTCATCGCCAGCGGCTTTAACGAGGTATTGATCAAGCCGATAAATAGCGCCGCGCTGGCCAGTGCGGTGGAGGCGGTGATGCAGCATTCGCATCACGGCGGCGCCAGTTCCGCCAACTCGCCGGGCGGTGCACAGGCCTGACGGCCTGAAATCTGCGTCAGCCGCCAGTTCGCGATAGCCCAATCCCACACCTCGCTTAGCGGGGCTCGTGCCAGCGCCAGCGGTGGCGCTTGTGCTAAAAAGCGCAACACGCTGACCAGTTGCGGGGCGGGACGGTCAGCATTAACCGCGCGCGCGTGTGTTTGTTTGGAAAGTTTTTCGCCTGCCGCATTGATCGCGACCGGCAGATGCGTGTAGCGCGGCGTGGGCACGCGTAGCAAACGCTGCAACAAAATTTGCCGTGGCGCTGCCTCCAGCAGATCCGCGCCGCGCACCACGCCGGTGATGCCTTGCGCAGCGTCGTCCACCACCACCGCCAATTGATACGCGATCACGCCATCAGCGCGCGCCACCACGAAGTCACCCGCTTCGTGTTCAACATCCTGCGTAATCGTGCCCTGAATGTTGTCGTTGAAGCTTACCTTCGCGCCTTGCGTACGCAGGCGCGTGGCGCGCGCGCGGCGGCCTGGCGGCAAACCCTCACGGCAGGTGCCGGGGTAGACGGCGCCGTCCATGCCGCGCAGCGATGAATCCGCGATCTCGCGCCGCGTGCAGGCGCAGCCATAGAGCACGCCGCGTGCGCGCAGTTGTTCAAGCGCCGCGTGATAGGCCTCGGTGCGCGTGCTTTGAAACATCACCGGGCCATCCCACGCCATGCCAAAGGCTTCCAGGCTGCGCAGTATCCCGTCAGCGGCGCCGGCAACGACGCGGGGCGCATCGAGATCTTCGATGCGCACCAGCCACTCACTGTTGTGTACTGCGCTTTGTGTTTTGGCTTCGAGGTAACTGCCCACTGCCGCCACCAGTGAACCGAAGTGCAGCGGCCCGCTGGGTGACGGCGCGAAACGGCCACGGTACACCACTGTGTCCGGCTCAATTATTTTGTAAACTTAAAACGTTCGCAGGCGGCGACAAGGTGCCGACAAATGCCCGGCTCCCACGCAGCGTGGCCGGCATCGGGCACGACCTGATATTCGGCTTCGGGCCATGCGCGATGCAGCGCGTCGGCGCTGATGATCGGGCACACCGCGTCGTACCGGCCCTGCACGATCACGCCGGGAATATTGCGCATGCGGCTGACGTTGTCGAGCAGTGAATTGAGCGGCAGGAAAATATCGTGCGTGAAGTAATGCGCTTCGATGCGCGCCAGCCCCAGCGCCACCACGTCGCCGCCGAAATAGGCCACCGTCTCCGGGCTCGGCAGCAGGGTCGAGCATGAGCCCTCGTAGCGCCCCCACGCGCGCGCGGCGGGCATGTGTATCGCGGGGTCGGGATCGATCAGGCGTTTGTAATACGCTCGCAGCAGGTCGGCGCGCTCATGCGCGGGGATGTAGCCGGCGAAGGTGTGCCACGCTTCGGGAAACAGGTTTTTGAGATCATACAGAAACCAGTCGATCTCGCTTTTGCGGCACAGAAAAATGCCGCGCAAAATCAGCCCGCTGCAGCGCGCCGGATGCGTCTCGGCATAGGCCATCGCCAGCGTGCTGCCCCATGAACCGCCGAACACCAGCCAGCGCTCGATGTTCAAATGCCTGCGCAGCGTTTCCATGTCCGCGATCAAATGCGGCGTGGTGTTGTCGGTCAGTGCGCCGAGCGGCGTCGAACGGCCCGCGCCGCGCTGATCAAAAATGATGATGCGGTAATGTCGCGGATCAAAAAAGCGCCGGTGCGCCACAGATGCGCCCGCGCCGGGTCCGCCGTGCAAAAACACCACCGGCTTGCCGTTGGGGTTGCCCGAGACTTCCCAATACATGTGATGCAGCCCGTCGAGCGCCAGCATGTCGGCTTCGCAGGGCTCGATTTCAGGATACAGCTCGGTGCGCAGGGCGGGGGCGTGATCGGCCACGGGGAATGTCTCTCGGGAACAGGCGTAAAAATAGCACAACTTGCGGTGATTCAGCGCGATTGATGGCAATTGACCAATCGCCCGCCACGCAATACATTCATGGTTAGCCAAAAGGGGGTGCTTGAAATTCCTTTTCATCAACCGTGACGATAGCGGTTAAAGTGAATCGCGTGCTGCACGCCAGCCCGTGCGATGCAGGCGAACTACCCGTTGGTTATACTGCGCAGGAACTCGACAACAAAGGTAAGGAGGCAACATGCTGAAGGTATGGGGACGAGCGGACGGCTCGAACGTCATCAAGGCGATGTGGTGCATAGGCGAACTCGGGATTGCGCACGACCGTATCGACTGGGGCGGCGAGTTCGGCGGCAACAACGACCCGCAGTACCGGCGCAAGAACCCGAACGGCCGGCTGCCGACTATCGAGGAGGAAGATGGCTGGACCCTTTGGGAGTCGGGCGCGGTGGTGCGCTATCTGTGCATGAAGCACAGTCTCGGCAATCTATGTCCTGAAACACCGCGTGGCCGGGCCGACGCGGAGAAATGGATGGACTGGAGCTCGCTCAACTTCGCAGGCTTCAACAGCGTCTATCTGCAGCACTATTTCGGACCTGAGGACAAGAGAAGCCACGACGCCATCCTGGCCGCGGTCAAGGCTCAGGTGCAGTGGCTGGACATCCTCGAGCGGCATCTTGCCGGCCGGCAATACCTGTGCGGCGACCGCTTCACCATGGCCGATATCCCGTCCGGCTCGCTGACACATCGATGGTTCAACTGGACGCCTAGGCAGGCGCTGCCCGCGCATCCCAACGTGCGTTCGTGGTACGAGCGGCTGGCGGCACGCCCGGCCTATCAGGAGCATGTAATCAAGGTCAACGCGAAGCGAACCCGGGAGATAGCAGCACGCGGCTGAGCGGAATTCCGGCGGCGCACGCAGGAAGAGCAACTTACACGTGCTACGATAGGCGCACCGTTGAAACAGCAAATCATCATCGAAAACCGTCCGGGCGCGAACGCCAATCTGGCGGCGAAGCTGGCTGCCGCGTGGGGCAGTGCGCAGGCGCAAGGCGACTATCCGCTGAAGCCGATACCTTCATGCGCGCGGATATCGACAAGTGGCGCAAGGTGATACAAACAGCGAAAATACGGCTTGATTGAGGGCGTGACGAGTGAAGAGTGAAGAGTAACCCCAACGAACGCACGGGGTCAGGTCTATAGTCGTAGCATTGTCCTGCTTATCTGGCCCAGCCCGGCGTTCGAGAGGGACGCCGCTAGGAGCGCGGCGCCCCTCAACTTTACGTTAGCTTCTCCAGCCCATACCATGGTCATTGACGCCACCGTCAGCGTCGTTGCTTTACTCTCAGGCCTTATTGGTGCGCTCGCATCTGCATACCTTGGATACGTTGTTCGCATCAAGGTCAAGGAGCGAGGAGATCAAGAACACCGCAAGGCTGTAGCTCACGTCAATTTTCTGCAACTCACCGACTTTGTTGCGTCGGATTTCTATCTGAAGGTTCAGAAAGATGTCCGCTCTAGTTTTGAAAATAGCTCCCTATATTCCACTCTGCCTTGCGTAGTGATGTTGCCCGCAGTATCATTGTTAAAATGAATACCGCGGCAAAGCTGTTGCAAGCCATGGCAAACAATCCACTCGATTGGACGCTTGCGCTGCTTCAGACGATAGCGCAGCAGCACGGCATCGACTGGCGGCATAAAGGAACGAGCCATTGTGTCTTTGTGCGTAATGATGGCAAGACGCTGCCAGTGCCGGCGCGGCGGCCTATCAAGCCAATTTACATCAAGAAGTTTTTGGAACTCGTTGAAGGAGACTGAGAAATGGGCAAACGTATTGACTATCCGTTCGAGATACGCCCACTTTCGGTTGAGGAAGGTGGTGGTTTTTTAATTTCGTACCCTGACTTCGCGGATTGCCTGTCTGACGGCGAAACTGTTGAGGAGGCGCTGGCGAATGGAACCGATGCATTAAAATCTACTATCGCTGCGCTTAAGGCAAAAGAATTGCCAGTTCCCCCGCCGAACAGTGGTGGTGTCGCCTCCGGAAAGTTCATCGCTCGCGTTCCAAAGACAGTCCATGCGCGGTTGGCTACTCGCGCAAAGGCAGAGGGTGTGTCCCTCAACACTTTGGTCGTGACTTTCATAGCTGAAGGGCTCGGTCGCAAAGAGCGACATGCATGAATCTGCCGAACCGCCGTATGCGTGACCCGTTCGTACGGTGGTGTTGGAGGGGGAGGCTGTGAGGCTTCCTTCGCACGCGGGAAGAGCAGCTTGCACGTGCTACGATAGGCGCATGAATAAGCTAGGAATCGCATCTGTTGTGCCATGGGGCATCGCCGTAGCGACGGCGATCTTATCCACGACCTGTTTTGCGCAGACCACTTCGACAGGCTCAGGACCGGCCTACCCCACCAAACCCGTGCGCATTCTCGTCGGCTTCGCGCCGGGCGGCGGCACCGACATCATGGCGCGTTCGGTGGGCGCGAAATTAGGCGAATCGCTGAAACAGCAATTCATCATCGAAAATCGTCCCGGCGCCAACGCCAATCTGGCGGCGAAGCTGGCTGCCGATGCGCCGGGTGATGGTTACACGCTGCTGTTCATGTCGGTGGCGCACATCATGAGCAAGCCGGTGTACAAAAATCTCGGCTATGACATCGAACGCGATTTTGCGCCGATCACCGTGGTGTCGGATGTGCCGAATGTGATCGCCGCGAATCCCGCGCTGCCGGCGCGCACGGTGAAAGAGTTGCTGGCGCTGGCGCGCGCCAAGCCCGGTGAATTGACCTATGGCACGTCGGGTGTCGCCAGCCCCGAACATTTCGCCGGCGAAATGTTCAAGACCATGACCCAAACCAATCTGTTGATGGTGCCCTACAAGGGCGGCGCGCCGCTCGCCATTGATCTGGCGGCGGGGCAGGTGATGACCAGCTTCAGCACCATGCCGTCGATCATCCCGCATCTGCGGTCAGGGCGCGTGCGCGCCCTTGCGGTGACCACCGTGAAGCGTGCAGCGGTGTTGCCGGATGTGCCCACCGTCGGCGAGACCGTGCCGGGTTATACCATCACCACCTGGTACGGCGCGGTGGCGCCGGCGAAGGTGCCGCGCGAAATCGTGGCGCGGCTCAATCAGGAAATGTTAAAGGCGCTGCAACTGCCCGACATCAAGGAACGCATGGCCTCGCTCGGCGCGGATATCGTCGGCAGCAGCGTGGAGGCAACCGCGGCATTTTTTACCGCGGAAGTGGCGAAGTACACCAAAGTCGCGCGCGAAGCAAAAATTCAAACGGAGTGACGAGCATGAGGCGCAGGGTTCTGATGGCCGCCGCGTGGGGCAGTGCGCAGGCTCAAGGCGACTATCCGCTGAAGCCGATACCTTCATGCGCGCGGACATCGACAAGTGGCGCAAGGTGATACAAACAGCGAAAATACGGCTGGATTAAGTTCGTGAAGAGTGAAGAGTAACCCCCCCACCCGCCTCAGCCTTCACTGTTCACCATTCACCCCTCACGTTCGACGAATTAAGGAGAATACTCAGTGAGCATCCCCAGACTCAACGGCATTATCAAGGCACTCGAAGCCGGCAAAAACGCTTTCGTGAGTTTCGCGCCGGGCGACGCTGCCAACGCGCAAACGGTCGCCACCGAAAAATACGATGGCGTGGTGTTTGAGATGGAGCATGGCGCCTACGACATCAGGGGCTTGCGTGATTGTTTGCAATACCTGCTTAATCGCCAGCAGATCGTGGCCTCGGCAACGCTCGCGCCGGCGGTGACGCCGATGGTGCGCATACCGCCCAACGGCGCGGAAATGAATCAGTGGATCGCCAAGCAGGTGCTTGATCAGGGCGTCTACGGCATTGTGTGGCCGCACATCAGCACGGTCGAGGAAGCGCGCAACGCGGTGGCCTCGTGCCGCTACGCGCGGCCCGCCGGCGCGCCGCGTTACCAGCCTGCGGGCCAGCGCGGCGATGCGCCTGCCAATGCTGCGCGCTACTGGGGCATTTCGCAGCAGGAATATTACCAGCGCGCCGACGTGTGGCCGCTGGATCCCAACGGCGAGATTCTCGTCGCCATCATGTGCGAAGACGTGGTGGGCCTTAAAAATCTGCCCACCATTTTGAAAGAAGTACCGGGCATCGGTGCGGTGATCATCGGCGAGGGCGATCTATCGCAGAATCTGGGCTTCCCGCGCCAGTACCGGCATCCCACCGTTGCCGGCGCAATCGCTGAAATTCTGGCGATCTGCAAAGCGCATAATGTCGCCTGCGGACATCCGCACGTTGAAGCCGACAATGTCGATGAGGTGGTGGCGCAGGGCTTCAACTGGCTGATGCCGCGGCCCGCACGCTCGAACGCCGTGCTGGAAAAAGCGATGAAGTTGTCCGGACGATAATCCTAACGTAACCTATTGTTTTAATTAATATTTTGACGCTTCCTTCTGAGAAACCGGCGACGCTGGTTGAACATCTCAACGCGTTTATCGATGACACGCTGTCGCGCTGCACGCGCTGCGGCAAGTGTTTTGAAGCGTGCCCGATGACGCGCTACGGCGAGGGCCTGGCCGGGGCCGATCCGAAAACCGTGGTGTCGGGTGTGCTCGATTGGTTGCGGCAAACGCCGGGCAATGGCCACAGTGTGCAGTGGCTCAAGGTGTGTACGCAATCGTCGCGGTGCATCGAAGCCTGTCCCGAAGGCATCAACGCGATGAAGATGGTGCGGGTGGCGCAGGTGAGCGCACTGGGTTCGCTCGGCGCGCCGGCGGTGCTGAAATCACGCGAAGAAAAAGATTTTTTCCGCAAGATCAATGCGTTTTCGGCGACGCAAATGAGCGCCGATGAAATCGCGCGCTGGCAACGGTGACGCCATGAGCGACAAAGTAACATTCTGGTATGGCTGCAACGTGGTGCGCCACGGCGATATCATACACAGCGCGATCGCGCTGCTGGAAGCGGTGGGCATCGAGGTCACACCTGCGGGCGGCGCGGGCTACTGCTGCGGCACCGCGAAAGACGCCAACCTGCGCGCGGCCGAAGGCATGGGTAAACGCACGGTCGAGAAATTCAACGCGCACGGCACCGGGCAGGTGGTGTCGTGGTGCCCCTCGTGTTATCGCCATATGAATGCGTTCATGAGCGAATACACCGACGCGCAGTTCCAGTTGTCGAATTTCGCGCAGATGCTGCATGCCCGGCGTGACGTGCTGGTGCGAAAACTCACGCATCGCGTCGAGCGCAAAGTACTGCTGCACAAGCACTTCGGTTTTCACGAAGTGGATGTCAATCCGCTGGTGGAGGATTTACTGCGGCTGATTCCAGGCGTTGAACTGGTCGCGACGGCAGTTTCCGCCCCGGGCCACATGTGCTCGGCGCTGTCGCGCGTGCCGGCGTCGATGCAGGACGCGACGCGCGCGGTATGCGATGCAGCGGTCAGCGCCAACGCCGACACCGTGGCAACGGTGTTTCATTCCTGTCAGCGGCTGCTGTGCGGGCTGGAAGGCACCGAACCGTTCACGGTAGTGAACTACGTCAACCTGTTGACGGAATCGATGGGGCTATCGTCGCAAGATGACTACAAGCAATGGAAGCTCGCCGGTTCGGAAGCCGCCGTGATCGCCAAGGTCGGCGAACAACGCATTGCCGCGATGGGTGAAAAACTTTTCCGCGAATCGATACTGCCTGAGTTGCTGCGCCAGCCGTTGAAATAACACCGCACTACAACGACGCCTTGCGCGCCGGATTCTGCGGGGCCGACTGCCGCGCGGTGTGCAGCCGATGCAGGGTGATCTGGCGCACCACGGCCTTGCTGCTCTCGATGTGCGCCTTTAGCATCATGCCTGCCGGATCGTGCTTGCGGCGCATGATATTGCGCAGAATTTGCGCGTGTTCGTCATAGGTCGAGTCGATGCGATCGGGCTGTGTGAAATCAAGCCGCCGTATGATGCGAATGCGGCCGGTGATTTCCTGATGGATACGCGCGGTTTCCGGATTGCCGGCGGCGGCCACCAGCCCGGCGTGAAACTGCTCGTCGAGGTCGCAGATTTTCTGTGGATCACGCTCGCGGCGTTCGGGCGGCGCCAGCCAGGTTTCCTTGAGTGCGTCGAGCACAGGCTTGGCTTCCATCTCGCACAGTTTTTTAACCGCGGCCAGTTCCAGAATGATACGCACGTCGTAGAGATTCTCGAAGGCTTCGAAATCGAAAGGTTTGACGTTCCAGCCGTTGCGCGCGGAGACAAAAATGTAGCCGTCGCGATCGAGTTTGTAGAGTGCTTCGCGCACAGGGGTGCGCGACACGCCGAGCCGCAGCGCCACTTCGGTTTCGGTGAAGCGGTCTCCGGGCAACAGGCGAAACTCGAAAATGTCGCTTTTCAGTTGCGCGTAAACCGTTGCCGCAAGATTAGTTTTGGGCGCGAGTTGCATGGCGTGCTTCAGTTCACGCTCACTACACGTTTACGGGGCGCAGGCTGACGTGGGCGGATACCACGCGCCACCCTTCAGGCGTGCGCATCCAGGTCTGGCTCTGGCGGCCGAGGCGTGCGCCGCGCGCGAACTCGCAGTTGGCGGTGGCGAAATCGCGGCCATAGCTGGTGATCTCGGTGCGCACCAGTGTGCGCTCGATTCCCAGCGGCGAGCGGCCATTGCGAAACGCCTGAATTTCGTCGTAGCCGTAGAGGTTCTCGTCCACGCCGTAGCGTATGGTCAGCGGGTTTTTCCAGAATAATTCTCCGAGTACCGCGACATCGTTGGTGACCAGCGCGTGTTCATAGCGCGCGAACACCGCTTCTACTTCAGCCACAACTTCGGGGATATTGATCTGCATGTTTGAGGCTCCTCTGGCGCAACGGTGATGGACGCTTAGGGTAATTGGGGTGGTGCGGCAAAATGACAGGCCACCGCGTGGCCCGGCGCCAGCATGCGCAACAGCGGCAGTTCGTTCTGGCAGCGCTCCGTCTGCGTCGCGCAGCGCCCGAAAAAGCGGCAGGTGTTGGGATCGGGATCGATCGGGCTGCGCGGTTCGCCGCTGAGCACCGGGCGCGCCTCCGGACGGCCGCCGATGGCCGGTATGGCGCGGATCAGCGCCTGCGTGTAAGGGTGCGCCGGATGCCGGAACAGATGCGCCGCCGGCGCCTGCTCCACGATGCGTCCCAGATACATCACGATGACCCTGTCGCACAGCATACGCACCACATTCAGATCGTGCGACACGAAAATATAACTCATGCCCAGATCGCGCCGAAGGTCGGCCAGCAGTTTCAGTATCGTGGCCTGCACCGAGACATCGAGGGCGGCGGTCGGTTCGTCGAGCACCAGCAGCGCGGGGTTCACCACCACGGCGCGGGCGATACCGACGCGTGCTTTCTGTCCTCCCGAAAGTTGATGCGGGAAACGCGGCAGCAATTCGGGCGGCAGCCCCACCTTGCTTGCCGCATCGGCGACGCGGGCTGCAAGTGCGGTTTGGCCATCGACCAGGCGCAGCCGTTTGAGCGGTTCTGCGATGGCCTCGAATGCGGTCTGGCGCGGGTTGAGGCTGTCGGTCGAATCCTGAAACACCATCTGTATCTTCGAGCGGAATTGCGTTTCGGCGAATTTGCGCGCCGGGATGAAGCCGATGTTGCGGTCACGAAACAGAATGTCGCCATCCGTGGGGTCCAGCATGCGCGTGATCAGCCGCACCAGCGTGGACTTGCCGCAGCCGGATTCTCCGACAATGCCGATGCTTTCGCCCTCGCCGAGGGTGAAGCTCACGTCATCCACGGCGTGCAACATCGGCACCTGTAGTTTTTCCCCTCTGAGGACCGCGCGCCATGACCTGCCTGCGGCCAGAGGGAAATACTTTTTCACGCCGCTGCACTCAAGAATGTTCATGCTGTCTGCGGCTGCAGGGGATTGCAGCAGTACGCGCGATGCGTGGCGTCGACCTCAACCAGCGGCAGCGCATCGGTGGCGCAGCGCTCGAGAGCGCGCTCACAGCGCGCCAAAAAACGGCAGCTCGGCAGGTCGTCGCGGCGCAGATCCGGGAGGTTGCCGGGAATCGATGCGAGGCTCGCGATCACGCTTTCCGGCTTGGGCGTGGCGGCGATAAGCCGCGCGGTGTACGGATGGCAGGCGCGCTCGAAAATGCGCTGCGTCGGCGCAGTTTCCACCACATGCCCCGCGTGCATCACGATAATGCGGTCGCAATACTCGGAGGCGAGCGCTAAATCATGGGTGATGAATATGACTGCGGTGTTGCGCGCGCGCGCCAGTTCACGCAGCAGATCCATGATCGCGGCCTGGGTGGTGACATCGAGTCCGGTGGTGGGCTCGTCGGCGATCAGCAACTGCGGGTTGCACGCCAGCGCCAGTGCGATCATTACGCGCTGGCATTGTCCGCCCGACAACTCGAAAGGATAGGCCGCATAGCGCCGCTCCGGGTCGGGAATGCGCACCTGCGCCAGGCACTCAATCGCCTTTTTACGCAGGTCGGCGCGCAGCGTAGACGTATGCGTGCGCAGCACATCCTCGATTTGCAGACCGATGCGGCGGATCGGATTCAGTGCGGTGCGCGGGTTCTGGAAAATCATCGAAATTTCGCGCCCGCGCAGTTCCTGCAGTGTCGCTTCGCTCGCCGCGAGGATGTCGAGTCCGCCGAAGGTGATCGCGCCCTGGGTGATGCGCGCCGCCGGGTCGAGGATGCGCAGAATCGCGAACGAGAGCACGGATTTTCCGGAGCCGGATTCACCCACGATGCCGACGGTCTCGCCCCTGCCGACATCGATGCTTACATTCTGCAGCGCATGCACGGCGCCCGAGCGCGTGCGAAATTCGAGCGTCAGGTCACGCACCTGCAACAGTGGGACGCCCTCACTCATGTGCGCATCCTCGGGTCCATCATGTCGCGCAGTCCGTCGCCGAGCAGGTTGAAGCAGAACACCGCGAGCATCAGCGTGGCGCCTGGAAACAGGGCTATCCACCATTCGCCGGAGATGATGTAAGTCGCGCCTTCCGCCACCATGATGCCCCACTCGGCATCGGGCGGGCGCACACCGAGACCAATAAACGACAGGCCGGCGGCGTTGAGTATGGCCCATCCCATATTGAGCGATATCTGCACCATCATTGGCGGCAGCACATTGGGGAATATGTGGCAGGCCAGCGTGCGCAGATCGGAATTGCCGGCGAGCCGCGCGGCCTCGACATAGCCCGCGTTTCGCCGCACGTTGACCTCGGCGCGCGATACGCGAATGTAGAAAGGCAGGTTGATGATCGCCGTCGCGAGTATGATATTCGACACCGTGTTGCCGAGCGCCGCCACTATGCCCATCGCCAGCACGAACAGCGGAAACGCCATGATGGTGTCGGAAAAACGGCCGATCAGGCGCTCGTACCACCCGCCATAGAAGCCCGCCAGCGAACCGAGCACGGAGCCGCAGACGAAGGAAGCGGCAACCGCGCTGATGGCGATGCCGAAATCCAGCCGCGTGGCGACGATGATGCGCGACAGAATGTCGCGTCCCAGCGCGTCGGTGCCGAACCAATGTTGCGCTGACGGCGGCTTTAACGCGACCTCGGTATTGGTGGCGAGCGGATCGTAAGGCACGATCCACGGCCCTATCAGTGCCAGCAGCACGAACCCGAGAAACAGCGCAAAGGCGCCGAGCGTCACCGGGTTTTCGGTGGCGACATAACGCACATGTTTCCATGTGTCGCGCCAACCCGGCGCCTGTGCGATGGTGGCGGCGGCCGTGGCGGGAGTGGCTGCTGCGGGCGCGCTCACCTTCAGCCCTCCAACGCGACGCGCGGATCGATCACGCCGTAGAGTATGTCGATCGCCAGATTCAGCAGCACATAGAGCAGCGCCATGGTGAGCACGAAACCCTGCACCGGCGCATAGTCCGAGGCCACCAGCGCCTCAATCACGTACGAGCCGATGCCCGGCCAGGCAAAAACTTTTTCCACCAATACGTTCGAGCCGAGCAAAAATGAAAACACCATGCCCAGCGTGGTGACCACCGGCAGCAGCGCGTTGCGAAACGCGTACGCATAGAGCACGCGGGTGCGTGAAAGACCGGAGGCGCGTGCGGTGCGAATGAAGTCCGAGGACAGCACGCCCAGCATGGCGGCGCGCGTCATGCGCATCAGCGGCGCCATCACAAAGATGCCCATGGTCAACGTCGGCAACACCAGTTGCGCGGCGCTAGCGCGAAACAGTTCAAGATCGCGCGCAATCAGGCTGTCGATCAGATAGGCGCCGGTGATTGAAGGCGGCGGCGAAAACGACACATCGAGCCGTCCCAGCGGCGCGGGTGCGATCCCCGCCAGATAATAAAACAGGTAGGCAAGCAACAAGCCGAGGAAGAACGTCGGCAGCGAAACACCGGCGGTGGCCAGCATGCGGCAGAGGTGATCCATCCACGATCCGGCGCGCGTCGCCGCGAGGATGCCCAGCGGAATCGCCAGACTGCACGCGAACAACAGTCCGCACAAAGTCAGCTCCAGCGAAGCGGGCAGGCGGCTGCGAATCTCCGCCAGCACGGGCTGCCCGGTGGATAACGAGTTGCCAAGGTCAAATCTTGATAAGTCTCTGATATAAAATAAAAATTGATGAACTAAACTCTTGTCCAAACCTAACTGCACGCGAATCTGCTCGACCGCTTCCTGGGTGGCGGCAGGCCCCGCGAAGTACGCCGCCGGATCGCCCGGCAGCGCGCGCGTCAGTAAAAACGTCACCACGATCACACCCAGCACATTGGGCAGCGCGCCCGCCAGGCGCTTGACAATCAGCATCAGCATGACGTCTTGCCTGCAAGCGGTATAAAACCAGCAGCACCCGCACGCTCGAGCGCAGCGGCGACACGAAAACATAAATCCTCGCGCCAAGGTGCGGCGATGATCTGCAGGCCCACCGGCAGGCCATCCAGCGTGCCGGCCGGGGCAGCGATGACCGGCAGGCCGATGCAGGAAATCGGTTGTGTGAGCAACCCGGCGTTGGGACGCGCCAGCATTTCAATGCCGCGCACGGTGAAGGTTTCCTGACCGATGCGCTGCGCGGTGCGCGGCGTTGCGGGCGCTACGATGACGTCGACGGTTGCAAACACTTTCATCATTTGCGCATAACACCAGCGCCGCACACGCTGCGCCTGCAGGTACCAGGCGGCGGGGATCAGCGCACCCGCCAGCAAGCGGTCGCGGATCATCGGTTCGAAATCGCCAGCGCGGGCATTTAAATTTTTAAGATGCAGTTGCGCGCCTTCCGCCGCGGTAATCACAAACGCCGCAGCACGCGCAAGATCGGCGTGCGGTAATTCCACCGTCTGCGTTACGCCGATGCGCGCGCACGCCTCACGCACGCGCTCAACCACGGCAGCTTCAGCGTTTTGCTCAAAGTAACCCGTTGCACGCGCGATGCGCAGATTTGCGATGCCTTCATCCGGCGCGCCGGACACCGCCTGCAGCGGCTGTGGCGGACAGCATACCGGATCGCGCGGGTCCGGCGCCTGCATCGCATCGTATGCCGCGGCAAGGCCACTCAGCGATTGCGCAAACGGCCCCACGTGGTCGAGCGAATTCACGAACGGGAACGCGCCCGCGCGTGACAGCCGTCCGTAGGTGGGTTTGAGTCCCCACACGCCGCAAAACGACGAGGGCACACGGATGGAGCCATTGGTGTCGGAGCCCAGCGTAAGCGGCACCAGTCCTGCCGCAACAGCCGCTGCCGAGCCGCCGGAAGAGCCGCCGGCCACATGAGCGGTATGGTGCGGGTTGCGGGTGGCGCCGTAGTGTGTGTTCTCGGTCGAAAACCCGTAGGCGTATTCGTCCATGTTGAGGGTGCCGACCAGCACGGCGCCCGCCGCTTCCAGGCGTGTGATAAGCGTTGCGTCCGCCGCTGCCGGTGGCAGCTCGCAATTGATTTTCGATCCGGCGAGCGTTGTCAGTCCCTGCACGTCGAAGAGATTTTTGACCGCAAACGGCACACCCGCCAGCGGCCCGGCGTCACCTCCGGCGGCGAGTGCTGCGTCCACCCGCCGCGCCTGCGCCAAAGCGCGCGCCGGCGTTAAATCGACGAAGGCATTGATCGCGCCGTTGCGCGCTTCGATGTCCGCGAACACACGCTCGATACGCGCGACTACACTCACGGCGTCCACACCGGTGCAATCTCATCGCTGGCTTCGAGCGCCAAGGCATTGAGCGGACGCGCGATCGCTGCTATGCGCGCAAGGGTCGCAGTCACACCGGCCACCTGCGCCGGTGCGATGTCCAGCCCCACAGCACGTGCTGCCGCCAGCACATACGCATCGTCAATGGGCGTGCCGGGAGTCATGCGCTACGCCTTTTCAAGATCGCGGTAATCCGGCTGCAGGTGGAACCAGTAGGCATAGCCGCGTATGCTTTTTTGCATCGCCACATCCATGCTCGGTTGTGCGATCGGCACCCGCGGCACGTCCTCGAAAGCCATGTTGACGAAACCGTAGACGTCGTCCCGATACTTCTTGGGGTCGGTCTCGAAGCGCGCGGCATCGATCAATTTGTCCATCGCCGGGTTTTGGTAGCTCATGGTGTTGAACACGGCGTTCTGCCCGTGATAGCACCAGAAGAAAAAGTATTCGGGATGGTTGAGCCAGCCGCCGAAGCGGTTGAGTATCAGCGGCATGTCTTTTTTCAGCATTGCCGCGCGCCAGTTGGAGCCGGGAATTTTGTTGATCGTCACCTTGATGCCGATCAGCGCCAGCGCTTCCTGAATCAGAATGCACGCCGGTTCGCCGACCGTGGCGCCGCCCAGATCGAACGACAGCGTGGTCTCGAAGCCCGCTTCGACGCCGGCCTCTTTCATCAGCGCTTTCGCTTTCTGCAGGTTGTAGCCGTAGCCGTGCGGCTGCGGCCAATTCAGGTTCGACGCCTTGTTGTCCTTGTGGCCCCACATTTTGGTGGCGCGCCCGTACATGGCGCTGTCCATGATTTTTTCGTAGGGTATGGCATAGGCCAGCGCTTGGCGCACCTTGGGGTTGTTGAACGGCGGCTTGGTGACGTTCATGCCCACGTACCACAAAGCGTTCTCAATCGGCGTGCTGGCGACGTTTACCTTGCCCGCCCGCGACATTTCAAGAAAATCCTTGGGCGGCATTTCGTAGCTCATGTCGATGTCGCCTTTTTCGAGCAACGCCCGGCGATTGCCCGCCGAGGGAATCTCGCGTTGCACTACGCGGCGAATTTTGGGCGCGCTACCGCTTTTCCAATCGTCGTTGCGCACGTAGATGATTTCCTGTCCGGGTTTCCACGATTCCAGTTTGTAGGCGCCGCCGCCCGCCGTATTGTTCTTGGTCCAGTTCAGACCCCACGGGTCTTCCTTGGTCACGTTTTTCTTGACCAGCTCCGAATTGAAAATGCACGGCACCGGCACCGCAAGGTCCATCATCAACAGTTTGTCCTTGCGCAGAAAATCGATGCGCAGCAGGTACTCGTTCATCACTACGAATTGTTCAGGCTTTTCGAACGATCCGGCTTTCATCTGGAACGTGGGAAAGCCGCCGACCGTCACCGCGCGGTCGAGCGACCACTTCACATCCTTGGCTGTCACCGGCGTGCCGTCGTGAAACTTTGCGTCCTTGCGCAGCCTGAAAATGACCGACATGCCGTCGGCAGCGATTTGCCACGATTCCGCCAGTTCCGGTTCGAGCTTGGTGTAGTCGTAGGTCAGCGCGCCGTTGGGCAGTTTTTTCTTGCCAAAAGTCATCAGGCGGTCGTAACACAGCCACGACACGCCGTAGGCGGGCCGGTTGGCGCCGACGGTATGAATGTCGAGCGAATTAGGGCCGAATTCGTTGGCGACAATCAGCAGTTCGCGGCGTCGCTCGCTTTGCGCCAGCGCCTCCAGCGGCAATAACGAGACACCGGCTGCGGCGGCGGAAGTGAGCAGAAATTCGCGTCGTTTCATGTTACTACTCCTTTGTATAAAGTCATTTAAAATCAATATGATAGGTATAACATCGTCACTCAGACGCTGCCGCTGAACGTGTCTGTACGAAATTGCGCCAGCCGCCCATGGCGCTGATGTCTTCGCAGCCGGCAACCGCATAGTGCTCACACAAAAAACCCTGTACGCTTTCACCGTCCGCCAGCGTGAGCGTGCCCACGCCCAGGGGCGCGGGGATGCCCGCGACAAAGGTACCGAAATGACGCGACGGCATTGCCCATACTTCGATATCGACACTGCTGCCGGAACTGTTGTTGCCTACACGCACCAATCCCGGCTTGGGCGCTTGCGTACTATTCGTGCTGTTGAGCGCGTACAAGCGGTAGAGCGGCGCGGTGCGCGTTGCACGCAGCAGCCGCGCGCCGCGCCCGGTCAACTCGTGGTTGAGCGGCATGCCTGAAAGATGCGCGCCAACCACGGCGACGTTTATCATGGCGGATGCGTCGCGTTCTGGTGCGTGTATCGGGTGGTTGCTGTCGGGTTCGGCGTTAAAGCGCGCCGCGAGTGCGGCGAGCGCGCGGTCTGAGAACGCGGGCCCGATCAGGGTTACGCCGAACGGCAGGCCGTCCACGCGAAATCCGGCAGGCACGGTGATTGCGGCAAGGTCGAGAAGGTTGACGAAATTCGTGTAATGGCCCAAGCGGGCGTTGAGCACATACGGCTCGGCCTCTACCTGCGCCAGCGTGTAGATCGTTGGCGCGCCCGGCACCAGCAACACGTCTGCCGTGTCCCATACCGCTTCAGTTTGGCGTGTCAAATCGGCCAAACGGTGCTGTGCGCGGAACGCTTGCGCTGCGGTGTAGGCTTTGCCCGACTCGATCACGCGCCGGGTCACCGGATGCACGGCATCGGGCTGTGCGGCGATGAACGATTCCAGTTGCGCTGTGCGTTCCGCGATCCACGGGCCGTTGTAGAGCAATTCCTGGGCGGCGAAAAACGCGCTGAAGTCAACCTCGATACGCGTGCCGCCCAAGGCGATAAGCCGCTGCGCCGCCTGCTCGAACAGCCGCGCATATTCGGTGTCGCCATAAAATTCGAGCTGCCCGGCGCGTGGCACGGCGAAACGAAAATGCGCCGCCGAAAACGAGGGCTGCGCACCGGCGCGGCGGGAATAGGGGTCTGCGGGATCGTATCCTTCCAGGGTGTCGAGCACCCGTAGCGCATCAGCGCACGACAGCGCGAAGATCGATACGCAGTCGAGCGAGCGGCAGGCCGGCACCACGCCCGTGGTGCTGACCAGGCCACGCGTGGGCTTCAAGCCGACGATGTTGTTGAACGCCGCGGGCACGCGTCCCGAGCCGGCGGTGTCGGTGCCCAGTGCAAAGCTCACCAGGCCCGACGCAACAGCCACCGCCGAACCCGAACTGGAGCCACCGGATATATAGCGCGCATCGAACACGTTGTGACACGCGCCATACGGTGAACGGGTGCCAACGAGGCCGGTGGCGAACTGGTCGAGATTGGTCTTGCCGATCAAGAGCGCGCCAGCGGCAAGCAGCCGTTCCACCACCGTAGCAGCGGCGTCAGGCACGTAAGCGAAAGCGGGACAGCCCGCGGTGGTGGGCAAGCCGGCGGCATCGATGTTGTCCTTGATTGCAAAGGGAATGCCAAATAGCGGCAGCTGCGCGCCCCCTGCTTGATTTGTGTGAGCTGCGCGTGTTGCCTCAAGCGCCGCCGCCCGCTCGAGCAGGCGCCCGCGCGGCTCCACATGTATCCACACCGGGTTGGCGTTGCCTGCTGCATCGATCCTGTCGCAGATGTCATTGACCACTTGCGCTGGCGTAAGCGCGCCCGTCGCATAGGCCTGCGCAAGGGACTCGATATCAAGGCGGTAGGTGGAAGGCATTGCTGGGCGATCTGTTGTATACAATACTGTACTCCGCAAATCCCGTGCCAGCGATGCTTTTGCCCTGCAGAGCGGGTTACCCCCTGATTTGATGGATATAATTTTTTACGCGCAGCACTGCGTCACACATACTTGCACCGATACGGTGCGCCTCGCGCTGCGGCAGTGCGTAGCGGAAGATGGCCGGGACGGCAGTGTACTGAGATGCGATATCCGTTTAAACTCGTTAGCTCATCTGCAGACCAATCCAAAGCCTTATGGACGAACAAATCAGAAAAGCCGCGCTTGATTACCATCGTTTTCCTACGCCGGGCAAGATATCCATCGCACCGACCAAAGGGTTGATTAATCAGCGCGATCTAGCGCTCGCGTATACGCCCGGTGTGGCGGCGGCATGCGAGGCCATCGTTGCAGACCCGGCGGAGGCGCGCAACCTGACTTCACGCGGCAATCTGGTGGGAGTGATCACCAACGGCACCGCGGTGCTGGGTCTGGGGGCAATCGGCCCGCTGGCGGCCAAACCGGTGATGGAAGGCAAGGCGGTGCTGTTCAAGAAATTCGCCGGCATCGATGTGTTCGACCTCGAAATCAACGAGCGCGATCCTTTGAAGCTGGTCGAAATCATCGCCGCGCTGGAGCCGACGTTTGGCGGCATCAATCTCGAAGACATCAAGGCGCCGGAGTGTTTTATCGTCGAGCGCGCTTTGCGTTCGCGCATGAAAATTCCGGTGTTTCACGACGATCAGCACGGCACCGCGATTACTGTGGGCGCAGCGATAATTAATGGGCTCAAGGTGGTCGGCAAGGATATCGGCAACATCAAACTGGTGGTGTCGGGCGCGGGTGCGGCGGCGCTGGCGTGCCTGGGCTTGCTGGTGAAACTGGGTGTGCGCCTTGAAAACATCATCGTCACCGACATTAAAGGCGTGGTGTACCGGGGTCGTATCGAGGAGATGGACCCAGACAAAGCGGTGTATGCGATCGACACCGCCGCGCGCACACTGGGCGAAGTGATTGAAGGCGCGGACGTGTTCCTCGGGGTGTCAGCGGGCGGGGTGTTGAAGCAGGAGATGGTGCGCAGGATGGCGCCGAGGCCGCTGATACTGGCGCTGGCCAATCCCGAGCCGGAAATTTTGCCGGAACTGGTGCGCGAGGTGCGGCCCGACGCGGTGATCGCCACGGGACGTTCCGATTATCCGAATCAGGTTAACAACGTGCTGTGTTTTCCGTTCGTGTTTCGCGGTGCGCTGGATGCGGGTGCAACCACGATTACCACGGAGATGGAGCTGGCAGCGGTGCGCGCTATTGCCGAGCTCGCGCAAGCCGTGCAATCCGACATGGTGGCGGCGGCCTATGGCGAGCAGCAGCAGCCGTTTGGCCCTGAATACATTATTCCGCGCCCATTCGATCCGCGCCTGATTGCGCAGATTGCGCCCGCCGTCGCCAGGGCTGCGATGGACAGCGGCGTGGCGACACGGCCGATCGCCGATTTTGACGCCTATCGTGAACGTCTCAATCAGTTTGTCTATCAGTCGGGCCAGATCATGCGGCCGCTGTTCGCGGCGGCGAAAAAAGCACCCCGGCGCGTGGTGTATGCCGAGGGCGAGGAAGAGCGTTTCCTGCACGCGGCGCAATTGGTGGTGGACGAAGGCATAGCGCGGCCGATACTGATCGGCCGCCCAGATGTCATCGACGTGCGCATCGAACGGCTGGGCCTGCGTTTGCGGCGCGACCAGCATTTTGATGTGGTCGATCCCGGCAACGATCCGCGTTACCGCGAATATTGGAGTGAGTATTACCGGCTCACGCAGCGCCAGGGCGTATCCATCGAACTTGCCAAGCTCGACATGCGGCGGTTGCCGACGCTGATTGGCGCCATGCTGGTGCATAGGGGCGCGGCGGATGCGATGTTATGCGGCATCCTCGGCCAATACAGCCGCCACCTGCGCTATATCGATCGCGTCATCGGCAAGCGCGCGGGCGTAAACCACTATTCGGCAATGAACGCGCTGCTGCTGCCCAAAGGTACGGTGTTTATTTGCGACACCTACGTTACGTTCGACCCCAGCGCCGCGCAAATCGCTGAATCCGCGATACTTGCGGCGGAGGAAATCCGCCGCTTTGGCATCACCCCCAAAGCGGCGATGCTGTCGCATTCGGCCTTCGGCGGCGGCGACACACCCAACGCGCAAAAAATGCGCGCGGCGCTTGCACTCGTCAATCAACTGGCGCCCAACCTGGAAATCGATGGCGAGATGCAGGGCGACATGGCGCTATCGGAAGAAATTCGCAGCCGCGCGCTGCCGGGCAATCGGCTCAAGGGACAGGCCAATTTGCTGGTGATGCCCAATCTCGACGCCGCGAATATTTCGTTTAATCTGCTCAAGGCCGCCGCGGGCGATGGCATTACCGTGGGGCCGATACTGCTGGGCGCGGCGAAACCCGTGCATATCATCACACCCTCTTCGACGGTGCGGCGCATTGTCAATATGACGGCGTTGATCGTGGTGGATGCCGGGGCGCAGCGGCAACTACTTTGAGTGAAGAGGGAAGGGTGAAAAGTGAAGGGGCGCCCCATACACCCTTCACCCTTCACGCTTCACCCTTCACGCTTTTACTGAGGAACATCCATGACCCAAACCAGAACCGAACACGACACCATGGGCGACATCGCCGTCGCCAACGACAACCTGTGGGGCGCGCAGACCGAGCGCAGCCTGCATCACTTTCACTTTCCCGGCGAGACCATGCCGCACGACGTGGTGATGGCGCAGGTGCTGGTGAAAAAAGCCGCGGCGCTGACCAACATGTCACTCGGTGTGCTCGACAGGAAAAAGGGCGCAGCTATCGTCAAGGCCGCCGACGAGGCGCTGGCCGGCAAACTTGATGCGCATTTTCCGCTGGTGGTGTGGCAAACCGGCTCCGGCACGCAGACCAATATGAACGTCAACGAAGTGCTGGCGAATCGCGCGTCGGAAATTCTCGGCGGCAAGCGCGGCATGGCGCGCTTGGTGCACGAGAACGACGACGTGAACAAAGGTCAGTCGTCCAACGACACTTTCCCCACGGCGATGCACGTGGCGGCAGTGATCGCGCTGCAGCAGCAGCTCAAACCCGCGGTCAAAAAACTGCGCGATACGCTGCACAAAAAATCCAATAAATTCATGAACATAGTGAAGATCGGGCGGACACATCTGCAGGACGCAACGCCGCTCACGCTAGGGCAGGAATTTTCCGGTTACGTGGCGCAACTCGATCACGGATTGAAGCACGTGCAGGCGGCGCTGCCGCATCTGTGCGAACTTGCGCTGGGCGGCACGGCGGTGGGCACCGGGCTGAATGCGCACCCGAAGTTCGCCAAGGATGTCGCGGCGCAGCTCAGACAACTCACCGGCCTGCCGTTTGTCACCGCACCGAATAAATTTGAAGCGCTGGGTTCGTGCGACGGCGTGGTGCATGCGCATGGCGCACTCAAAACACTGGCCGCATCGCTGATGAAAATCGCCAATGATATCCGCTGGCTGTCGAGCGGCCCGCGCTGCGGCATTGCCGAGATCGTCATTCCCGAAAATGAGCCGGGCAGTTCCATCATGCCGGGCAAGGTGAATCCCACGCAATCCGAATCGATGACCATGGTGTGTTGTCAGGTGTTCGGCAACGACACTGCGATCAATGTCGGTGGTTCGATGGGCAATTTCGAGTTGAACGTGTTTCGCCCGATGGTGATACGCAATTTCATGCACAGCGCGAGCCTGTTGGCGCACGCCTGCCACAACTTTGATGCACATTGCGCGCAGGGGATCGAGCCTGACCTGGCGCGCATCGATAAACTCATGCGCGAATCGCTGATGCTGGTGACGGCGCTGAATCCGCACATCGGTTATGCCAATGCGGCGGCCATTGCCAAGAACGCGCACAAGAAAGGCCTAACGCTCAAGGCGTCGGCGATAGCGATGGGCCATGTCACGTCCGAGCAGTTCGACAAGTGGGTGCGGCCGGAGGATATGGTGGGGATCAAGTTGAAGACGGGTAAAGCGAAGAAGTAAAGCGAATGGGACTCTAAAGTGACTACGCTGCGTATTGCACTGGCCGTATGCGCCTGTGCGCTTTCAGGCAACACTGCCCACGCGCAGCCCGCCGACCCCTACCCCTCCAAACCGGTGCGCGTAATCGTCGGCCTAGCCCCCGGCGGCGGCACCGACATCATCGCGCGCCTGCTGACGCAAAAAATGAGTGACAACGTGAAACGCTCATTCATCGTCGAAAACCGCACCGGTGCAGGCGGCACCTTGTCTTACGCGCTGGTGGCGAAGTCTGCGCCGGATGGTTACACGCTGCTGGCGGTAGCCAGCGGCTACGCCATCTCGCCGGCGGTGTATCCTAAACTCAGTTACGACCCGATCAGAGATTTCACGCCGATATCGGTGGTGGTACAGGCGCCCATCTTGCTGCTGGTACATCCGGCGCTGCCGGCGCGTTCGGTGCAGGATTTGCTCGCGCTTGCGCGCAGTCCGCGTGCGCGGCTTGATGCGGCGTCCGCGGGGCACGGCACCTCGAACCATCTGGCGCTGGAACTTTTCAACAACCTCGCCGGGGTGAAAATTGCGCATGTGCCGTACAAGGGCACCGGGCAGGCGCTGGTGGATTTGATGGCGGGGCAGGTGCAGGTGATGTTCGGCAACATTTTGTCGTCGCTGCAATACGTGCGCATCGGCAGGATACGCGCGCTGGCGGTCACCAGCGTCAAACGCTCAGGCGTGATACCCGATTTGCCTACCGTGATCGAATCCGGTGTGCCCGGCTATGAAACGACGACCTGGCACGGCTGGCTTGGTCCGGCGGGCCTGCCCCCCGAGTTGGTGGCGAAACTCAATGGCGAACTCGCGCGCGCTGTGCGCTCACGCGAAGTCATGGAAAAACTGAGCGACGATGGCGGCGAGCCGGTTGCAGGTTCGCCGGAGCACTTCAGAAATCATCTCGCCGCCGAAATCGCGCGCTGGCGCAAGGTGGTGCGCGATGCGGGGATACGCGTGGAGTAGCTCCAGCGCGTGTCAGCGCGCCGCCAGCTTGCGCACCGCATCCGGCAGCGCAAGCGGCCGCTGTGTAGCCGCATCAACCCACACCGAAACGCCGTAACCTTCCGCCACCAGGGTGTCATCGCTGCGCAGCAAATAATGCGTGCGCACGCTGGCCCTGCCCATGCGTCCCAGATAAATTTCAACCGTAAATTGTTGCCGCGATTGGCGGTCACGGTGCTGACACAAAAAAATCCTCCGCGCGGCGGGGGATTTTGGCGCATAGCCCGCGTGCGGATCAAATGCCCAGTAGCTTCATCGCTTTGGCGAGCGTGTCGACTGAATCCTGATGCTTGCCTGCCTTGTGCGATGCTTCGCCATCGGCACGGAATTTTTTCACGTCCTCCATCTGTGACGCGCTCAACTTTGGGTTACTTGCCAGCGCCGCGTCGATTTTTTTCATGTCGGCGGGGCAGTGAAACGCCATCGCCGCGCTACTCACCAATACCAATGCCGCCGCGGTTACGATTTGCTTCATTTTCATGGGATATCCTCCGGGTTGTTTGAGCCGCAACTGACCCACAGACCACATTCGGCGGCTACAAAGTTAGTGTAATCCAGCTTCACACGCCGATCAAGCTTCGCCTAGCGCTGTTCTGGTACACTCCGAGCTTCGTTTTTAAATTCATCCAGGGGAGTGGTGGTCATGGCTGCGGCTAAGAAAAAACCGGCAAACAAAAGTGCACGCAAATACAGCGATATTCTGTATGAAGTGCAGGACCAGGTGGCCTGGGTCACCATTAACCGTCCGCGCGTGCTGAACTGCTTTCGCGAGCAAACGCTGGACGAGATGATCGACGCGCTGAAATCGACACGTGAAGATCCGTCCATTGTGTGCGCGGTAGTAACCGGCGCAGGCGACAAGTCGTTTTCGGCGGGCGGTGATTTTTACGCCATGAAGCGGCTCAATTTTAACAACGCCTACATGTGGAACGACCGCATGCTGGGTCTGGCGATGACCATCCGCGGCCTGCCGATACCGGTGATCGCCATGGTCAACGGCTGGTGCATGGGCGGCGGCCACGAACTCGCGCTGTGGTGCGACCTGGTGATTGCATCCGAGAACGCCGTGCTCGGCCAGACCGGCGCCAAAGTAGGCGCATGCCCGACAGTGGGTGCGACACAATATCTGCCGCGCATCATCGGCGAGCGTCTGGCGCGCGAAATGATTTTTTGCGCCCGCCGCTTCGGCGCCAAGGAAGCGGTCGAAGTCGGCCTCATCAACAAGTGCGTGCCGCTGAAGGATTTACGCGCTGAAACGCTCAAGTGGTGTGAAACCATGAAAGGCCACAGCGCACTCACCATCCGCATGACCAAAAAATCACTCAACTCCGAATCCGACATGCTGTATGCCTCGTGGCAACAGGGCATGGAGTTGCTCGCACATGTGTGGGGCTCGGATGAAGCAAATGAAGGCATGAACGCCTTCCTCGCCGGGCGCAAGCCCGACTTCCAGAAATTCCGCCTGCGGGATAAGAAGATACTGCAGGTGTATATCGACGGTTGCGCGAAGGATATGAATGCGCCGCCGAGTATGCGTAAAAAACGGTGAACGAGTGAACGGGTAACCCCACCACCTCCCTCTCCCCCGTTACCGGGGGAGAGGGCCGGGGAGAGGGGGATTCACTCGTTCACTCGTTCACGCACTTGATGTAACAAAGAACGATCATCCCCGAATCAAGATGCCCTCATCAGAACCCCAAAGCGCCGAAGGCGCATTAACCGGCACCAAAGTCCTCGACCTCACCCGCATCCTCGCCGGCCCGTTGTGCGCGCAATCACTGGGCGACATGGGGGCGGAAGTGATCAAGGTTGAGCCGCCGGGCGCGGGCGACGATACGCGCTCATGGGGGCCGCCGTTCGCGGGCGGTGAGTCGGCGTATTTTCTTGGCGTCAACCGTAACAAGCGTTCGATTACGCTGAATATGGCGGCCAAAGCCGGGCAGGAAATTCTCGCCAGGCTCATCAGGCAATGCGATGTGCTGGTCGAGAATTTCAAGGCGGGCACCTTGGAGAAGTGGGGTTTTACCAACGCGTGGCTGGAGGAAAACGCGCCGCGCGTGGTGCGTTGTTCCATCACCGGCTATGGCACGGACGGACCCAAGGGCGGGCTGCCGGGATACGATTTCATACTGCAAGCCGAAACCGGGCTGATGAGCATTTGCGGCGAGACCGATGGCGACCCAATGAAATACGGCGTTGCCATTGTCGATATCACCACCGGCCTGCTGGCCTGCAACGCCATACTGGCGGCACTCAATGCGCGCCACCGCAGCGGACGTGGCCAGCATGTCGAAGTGTCGTTGTATGAATCCGGCTTGTTCATGCTGGCGAACGTGGCCTCCAACCATCTGGTGTCCGGCAATGACGCGCGGCGCTTTGGCAACGGCCACCCGAATATCGTGCCCTATACCGCGTATCCGGTGAAGGACGGCATGATAGCGGTGGCGGTCGGCAACGATGGGCAGTTCGCCAAGTTTTCCGCGGCACTGGGTCATGCCGAATGGGCCGGCGATGCGCGCTTCATCAAAAACCCGGGTCGCGTGGTCAATCGCGAAGCCATTGACGCCCTGATTGTCGAGGCATTGCGGCAGGAAGATGCCGACTCCCTGATCGCCAAACTGACCGCAGCAGGTGTGCCCTGCGGGCGCATCAACAGCGTGGCGCAGGCGCTGTCTGCTCCGCATACTGCCGCGCGCGACATGGTGCGCACGATTAAGCACCCGACGGCGGGCGATGTACAAGTACTGGGCATGCCGTACCGGTTCAGCGATACGCCGCCGAGCATTCGTCGCGCACCACCGACGCTCGGACAACATACCGAGCAGGTGCTGGGTGATGAGCTGGGATTATCGGCGGAGCATATTGCCGAGTTGCGTCAGCAGAAAAATATTTGATACAACACAGATAAAATCTTTTGCCACAGAGGACACGGAGGACACAGAGAACACCTTTGATTTTCTCGGTGTAGCTCTGTGTCCTCTGTGGCCAACGCGTTTGACTTAAGCGGGGTTTGACGTGATCAATAACCTGTCCCACGTTTCGATAGTAGTCCCCAGCCTCGATGCCGCGGCCAAGCATCTCGCCGAAACTTACGGCCTACAAATAGGTGAGATCAGCGTCAACGAGCAACAGGGCGTGCGCATGGCCTATGTCGATCTGGGCAATGCCAAGATTGAACTGATGGAGCCGTCGCGACCCGACTCGCCAGTCGCCGGGTTTCTCGAGCGCAATCCCAAAGGCGGCATCCATCATTTCTGCGTCGGTGTGGAAAACGTGGATGCCACGCGTGCCGACCTCGCAGGCAAGGGCGCGCAGGTGCTGGGCGACGGCAATCCGCAATACAATGTGCATGGCGAGCGCATCGCGTTTGTGCATCCCAGGGATTTTCTGGGTGCGTTGGTGGAGTTGGAAGAACACACTAAAGCGTGAAACGTGAAAGGCACGGGCTGCGCACTGCGCACTCTGTACATCGAGAGGCTCTGGTATGCGACAAGTAATGCATTGGATCGGTATTGTCATACTGACTGCCGCCGGCGCCGTCACGGCACAACCCTATCCGTCGCGCCCCATACGCATGGTGGTGCCGTTCGCGCCCGGCGGCGCCACCGACATCGTCGGCCGCATTCTCGCGCCCAAGCTGGGCGAGCGCCTTGGCCAGCAGGTAGTCGTCGATAACCGTGCGGGCGCCGCGGGCAACATCGCGGTGGAAATCGCCGCTACCGCGCAGGCCGATGGCCACACCATACTGGTGGGCAATATCTCCACCAATTCGATCAATCATCTGCTGTTCAAGAAACTCAAGGTGAATGCGCTGCGCGATCTCGCGCCGGTGACGCTGCTGGCATCGATTCCGAATGTGATTCTCGGCGGGCCCAAGATGCCGAACAATCTGAAGGATGCCTTTGCCTACGCGCGCGAACGTCCGGGGCAGTTGAATTATCAGGCGCCGCTGGGTTCGTATTCACATCTCGATATGCTGGCGCTTACCGCTGCTGCCGGATTGAAGATGGTGCATCTGCCGTCGAAAGGCGCGGGTGAAACGCTGACGGCGCTGATGCGCGGCGATGTGCATATCACCAACTCGAATGTGGCGTCCAATATCGGCCCGATACGCGCGGGGCAGATCAAGGCCTACGCGGTAACGTCGCAAAATCGCATTGCCGAATTGCCCGATGTGCCGACGCTCACGGAATCCGGTTTTGCCGGCATCGGCAGTCTTAACTGGAATGGACTGTTCGTTCCCGTAAACACGCCGCGCGCGATCATCGACCGCATATTTAAGGAAACCATCGCCGTGATGAGCGATCCGGATATGAAGGACTTTCTCGCCAAGCGGCTGATCCCGCCGGTGTTATCCGAGTCGCCGGCAGCGTTCAGTGCTTATGTACAAGCCGAGTCGAGGCGCTGGGACAAAATCATCCGTGACAACAAAGTGGTGATCGAGTAAAAATCACTAACATGGCATCCACAACGCCCATAACCTCGCGCGTGACCGCAGCGCAGCTTGAAACATTTATCGCGGCAGCGTTTGTAGGCGTAGGCATAAGGGCGGCGGACGCCAGCGCCATCGCGCAACTGATGGCGCGCGCCGACGTGAACGGCTCCGAAGGTCACGGCGTATTCCGCTTGCCGCAGTACATCCGGCGCATCAAGGGTGGCGCGGTCAACGTTAAACCCAATATCCGCATCGAACGCGAGGCAGCGGGCATGGCGCTGGTGAACGGCGACAACGGCATGGGCCATCTGGTGATGCGTTTCGCCACCGAAACAGCAATCGCAAAAGCGCGCACCGCAGGTGTGGCGTGGGTGGGCGCACAGTGGAGCAACCACGCCGGTCCCGCGTCGCTCTACGCCAGCATGCCGGTCGAGCACGACATGATTGGCCTCTATCTCGCGGTGGGCAACGCCAACCATCTGCCGGCGTGGGGCGGACTCGACATGCTGCTTTCCACCAATCCGATTGCAATCGCCATGCCCGGTGCGTCTGAGATGCCGGTGATACTCGACATGGCAACCACGGTTGCAGCGTATGGCAAAGTCAAAACCAAAGCGCAGCGCGGCGAAATGATGCCCGAAGGCTGGATGATGGACCGGCAGGGCAAGCCGCTCACCGACCCTGCGCGCGCAAACGAAGGCTTCTTATTGCCCATCGGCGGCTACAAGGGCTACGGCCTGGCGCTGATGTTCGGCTTACTGGCCGGCACCCTGAACGGCGCGGCGATGGGCCGCGATGTGGTTGACTTTAACGCCGACGACGTAACACCCACCAACACCGGGCATTGCATCGTCGCGATCAACATCGAGGCGTTCCAGCCGGTTGCTGAATTCAAAAAGCGTGTCGATGCGTTGGTGCGCGACCTGCGTCAATCCGAACGTTTGCCCGGCGTAGCGCGCATACACATTCCCGGCGAAGGCGCACATGCAGCGCGCGTGGATCGCTTGAAAAATGGTGTGCCGATGCCGCCGCCGCTGATGGCGGCGCTGGATACGCTGGCGGCGGAGTTGGGCATTGCGCCGTTGGGAAAATGATGTGAAACTGCATGGATAATGCGCAGTTCCAGAAACGCGTCGCGCTGCTGGCAGGCATCGTGTTTGCGCCGTTGCTCTACCTGTTATTGCTTCACGCCCCCATACCGCAAGACAAGGCCTACCACATTTTCGCCGACGTGCGCACCTGTCTGGGCATACAGAATTTCGGCAACGTGGCATCCAACCTTGCATTTCTGCTGATCGGTGTCATCGGCTGGGTGTGGTGTTACCGCAACCTTAACACCGGCGCACGGCTATCGTGGATGATTTTTTTCGCCGGCGTGGCGCTGGTGTTCGCCGGCTCCGGCTACTACCACGCGACGCCGAACGACGCTACGCTGGTGTGGGACCGGCTGCCGATGACGCTGGCGTTCATGGGTCTGTTTGCTGCGTTGATGAGCGAGCATCTGGGCGCGCAATTCGAGCGGCCGCTGCTGATCCCCGCGCTGGTGATCGGCGTCGCCAGCGTATTCTGGTGGCGCCATACCGATGATCTGCGCGTTTACATCTGGGTGCAGGCAGCGCCCTTGTTAGTCATCCCGTTTATTCTGGCGATGTTTCCGGGCCGCTACACGCAGCGCATTTATCTGCTGTATGGCCTTGCCTTTTATGCGCTCGCCAAAATTGCTGAATACTACGACCGTGAAACCTATGCGCTGACAGCGCAATTCGTGAGCGGGCATTCGGTAAAGCATCTGCTGGCCGCGATGGCGCCGCTGTTTTTGTATCTCATGCTGTTGCGGCGCCGGGCTGTGGCCTGACGCTTGCGAAGGATGTGACATGATCACCCCACCTACACGCCGGCCTCAACGCGGTTAACTGCCGGAAATTCCCATTTTGCTGATGGTGATAGGCATGGTTGTGGCTTTGCTGTTTCCCCACTTGTCACTGGTGGGCCGGAAAATCCTGATCAGTATCGCGGCTTTACCCGTCCTCTTCTGCCTGTTTTACATGATCGTCATTCCCGGCTGGACTCTCAACCATAGCGGCCGTTTGAAGCCACCCTGGAGCCTGTTGGCATTCCTGCTGCTGGCCGCACTGATTGCTACCGGTGTTGTGATGTTTGTAGTGGGCCACAACGGCAACCCCTAGGTTTCGCGGTGTCCGACAAATACTGTATCGCGGCCGCAAGCGCACAACACCCTATGCCGGCGCGCCGGCGCGGGATTCTTGCCGCATACGTGTTGGCGGTATTATGAATCCCAAATCGGCATCGGCTCTGGTGTGGCTTGCGGTGATTGTTGATTTTCTGGGGTTGATCGTAATCTCGCCGAGCGCGCAGTTCATGTTTGCCGGTGTGGCGGTGGCGGTGGCGATCATTCCCGCGATGTTTGCCCGCAAGGGGCCGCAGATCGCGGCGCTGGTGGTGCTGGTGCTGTCGGCCGCAATGGCAGCGGCAAAGTATTCCGGGCACTCGGCGGCGATGGCGCAGTATAAGAGCGGCGCCACGGCAAAGCCTGGCGCCGTGCGGGCGCCGCCTGCGCAGGAGCAGAAAAAATAGGAACCCGGCAACGCGCAAAAAAGCGCAGTCCCCTATGTCAGCTCATAAAGATACACGATTGAACCAGCCGCCAATGCGCGCCCGCAGCAGCCGCCAAAACAAACGCCCCGCGTTTAACGGCTGCGCTGCTTCAGGCGCAGTGGCGGGCGCGGGTTCCCGCTGCCGGATGGGTGCTGCTTCCACCGTTGCGACGCTGATCGTTTGGCCCGCCGCAATCCGCTCGCGCAAATTGGCCGAAAAATCACGCGTCAGTGCTGCGGCGATTTCCTTCACTATCGCCCCGCGCGAAAATTGTGCAAGCATACCGGTCAGACTGTAGTCCACGTTCACGTCCACCCGTGTCTCGCTCGCGCCGGTTTCGGTGAGCGAAAATTTCGCCTCACCCTTCACCCGCGAGCCGCTTTTGCGGTCAACGCCGGCGCCCGCGAAAGTACCGCTGTGCGTAAGCGTATCACGCCGCACTTCGCCGTGGCCCTGAAACGCACCGGTGATGGGCCCGAGCTTCAACGTAAACAGCAAATCAAACGCCGCGCCATCCTCTACGCTGCGCGGTTCACCCTGCAGGGCTGCGCCGGGCATGCACGACACCAGCATCGGCACATCGGCAAATGCGCGCCACACCGCCATCAGCGGAAAGGGCAGGGTAAACGATTGCTCAAGCTGCACGCAGCACCTCTGCGCGTTCTCGCAGCACGCGTTGAATGGCGCGCACGATGTCCTGATATCCCGTGCAGCGGCACAGATTCCCGGCTAATTCCTGACGTATGCGCGCCTCGTCCGCGGCGCCTACCAGATGCGGCAAGCGGGTCACAATGTCGCGCGCGGTGATTAACATGCCGGGCGTGCAATACCCGCACTGCAGCGCGTGCTCGGCGCTAAAGGCGCTGCGCAAGTGTTGCATCACCGCGTCATCGTCAAAACCTTCAATGGTGCGCACCTGCGCGCCCTCACAGCGCACCGCGAACTGTATGCAGGAGCGCGCCGGCGCCCCATCGAGTTCAATAGTGCATGCACCGCACACCCCGTGCTCACACCCCAGGTGCGTGCCGGTAAGCCCCTCATGTTCGCGCAGAAAATCAGCGAGGTGAGTGCGCGGCTCGACCGCAGCGGAGACGCTGCGCCCGTTAACGGTGAGATTTAACTTCATGCGAGTGCCTG
>CAMBCF010000038.1 GCA_945864585.1 Bordetella parapertussis
GGCCGCGAAATATGCCGTGAAAAAGGCGGTCAAGTCGAAGTCGATGGTGAGCGAGGAGTGTGCGCTTAACGATGCGCTTGAAGCGGCCGGTGTGCAGGTGGTGGAAACCGATCTGGGTGAATACATCCTGCAACTGGCAAAGGAGCCGCCGTCGCACATCGTGGCGCCGGTGGTGCATAAGAGCAAGGATGAGGTTTCCGACTTGTTTGCGGAAAAGCATAACCTGCCGCGTAAGACCGGTATTCCTGAATTGTGCAAGGAAGCGCGCATGATGCTGCGCGACCATTTCGTTACCGCAGACATGGGGATTTCGGGCGCGAATTTCATCATCGCTGAAACCGGCTCGACGCTGATCGTCACCAACGAAGGCAACGGGCGCATGGTGACCACGCTGCCGCGTGTGCATGTGGCGATTACCGGCATCGAAAAAGTGGTGCCGACGCTGGAAGACATCGCGACATTGATACGTCTGCTGCCACGCCACGCCACGGGGCAGACCATCACCAATTACATTTCGGTGACCACCGGGCCGCGCCGCGCAGGCGACAGCGATGGGCCGCAGCATTTTCATATCATTTTGCTCGACGGCGGGCGCAGCAAATTGCTGGGCGGCGACATGCAGGACATGCTGCGTTGCATCCGCTGCGGCGCGTGCATGAATCATTGTCCGGTGTATCAAAGTGTCGGCGGACATGCCTATGGCTGGGTGTATCCGGGGCCGATGGGTTCAATCCTGACGCCCACCTATGTGGGCCTGGAAAACGCGTTGGATTTGCCGAACGCATCCACCTTGTGCAATCAATGCGGCGTGGTGTGCCCGGTAAAAATTCCGCTGCCCGACCTGATGCGTAAATTGCGCGAGCGCCAGTTCGATCAGGGCCTGAAACCGCGCGTTGAGACCTGGGGTCTTGCGCTGTGGTGCTGGGCCGCGCAACGTCCGCGGATTTATGCGATGCTAGCCAGCATTGCCGCGCGCGTGCTGGCGGTGATGGGCAGCAGCGACCGCCTCATCCACAAGCTGCCATTTCAACCGATGGGCAGTGGTTGGACCCACGGGCGCGATATGCCAGCGCCGCAGGGGAAAACGTTCCGCGAGTTATACAAGCAACATCAACAGCAACGTCTTTAGACACAGATGAACACAGATTTTCACAGATGAACGCAGATAGACCAGAGAAAAAATCTGTGTAAACCTGTGTAAATCTGCGGCAAAAAAAGTTTTTGACTTTTGGGATGATTATGAACAAATTAGTTGAACACCTTACGACTATTTCACTGTGGATCAATAACCAGCCTGCCGCTGCCAGCAGCACGCGCACGGGCGACATCACCAATCCGGCGACCGGCGCAGTGACGGCACGTGTGCCCTTGTGCAACGAAGCGGATGTCGACACTGCGGTGGCGGCGGCGAAAGCCGCGTTTCCCGGGTGGCGCGATACGCCGCCGCTGCGCCGCGCGCGTATCCTCATGCGTTATCGCGAACTGATCGACGCGCATCGCGATGAATTGGCGGCGCTGATTACCGCCGAGCATGGCAAGACGCTGACCGACGCGGGCGGTTCGGTGCAGCGCGGGCTGGAAGTGGTCGAATTCGCCATGGGCATTCCGCATCTGATGAAGGGCGAACACAGCGAGGAAGTCGGCACCGGCGTCGATTGCCATTCGCTGCGCCAGCCGCTGGGCGTGTGCGCGGGCATTACGCCATTTAATTTTCCGGCGATGGTGCCGCTGTGGATGTACCCGGTGGCGATAGCCTGCGGCAACACGTTTGTGCTGAAGCCGTCGGAGAAAGTGCCTTCGACGGCGATGCGCCTTGCCGAGTTGTTCAAGGAAGCGGGACTGCCGGATGGCGTATTTAACGTCGTGCATGGGGACAAGCAGGCGGTGGATGCGTTACTCAACCATGCGGATATCAAAGCGATTTCGTTTGTCGGTTCGACGCCGATCGCGAAATACATCTACGAGACCTGCGCGAAAAGCGGCAAGCGGGTGCAGGCTTTGGGCGGCGCGAAAAACCATGCGGTGGTGCTGCCGGATATGAACAGCGCCGCCGATCTTGATTTTGTCGCGGATTCGCTGATCGGCGCGGGTTATGGCTCGGCGGGCGAGCGCTGCATGGCGATCTCGGCGGTGGTGGCGGTGGGCGACATCGGCGATGCGCTGGTTGCCACCATCAAGAAAAAAGCCGCGGTGCTGCGCATTGGGCCGGGTGCGGGCAAGGTCGATGGCAAAGAGCCCGACATGGGGCCGCTGGTGACGCAGGCGCATCGCGACAAGGTCGCCGCCTACGTGGACAAGGGCGTGGCGGAGGGCGCCACGCTCGCGCTCGACGGGCGCACGTTCACGGCGAAAGAAGGCTACTTTCTCGGCGCCTCTTTGTTCGATCATGTGAAGCGGGAGATGAGTATTTACCGCGATGAAATTTTCGGCCCGGTGCTGTCGGTGGTGCGTGTGAAAACACTGGATGAGGCGATCAGCCTGATCAACGCCAATCCGTATGCGAACGGCACCGCGGTATTCACGCGCTCCGGCGGCGCCGCGCGCAAGTTCGAGCATGAAATCGAAGTCGGCATGGTCGGCATCAACGTGCCGATACCGGTGCCGGTGGCCTTTTTCTCGTTTGGCGGCTGGCGTTCATCGTTGTTCGGCGACACCCACGTGCATGGCATGGAAGGGGTGCGCTTTTACACGCGCGGCAAAGTGGTTTCGACGCGCTGGCCGGATGCCAATGCGGCGCCTACCGGGTTTAATATGCCTACTTTGGGGTGAGGCGTTAGTCGTGAGGCGTGAAGGGTGAAGGGTGAAGGGGGTACCTAATACACTGCTTTACGTTGCATTGATAGGTTCGATCCGTATACGACATGGTGCAACTGGGGGATAGAGCATGAAGAAATGGTTACGGGCGGCGGCATTGCTGGCCGCGTGCAAATGCTCTTCGCCAACGCGCAGCAGTGGGTGATGTTTGTTCCTGCGGAACGTGATTTTCGCGTGTTATTGCCTGCTGCGCCTGCGCGTGCTGTACCCCGCGAAGGGAGCACTGAATACCGCGTTACGGCCGGCCCCTACCAATTTTTTGTTTTCCGGCATGACCGGCGTCTACTGGCAAGCCCCGTTGCAGCGCGCGCGGACGTTTTCCGTCGTCTTACCAGCGATGAACAACAGGTGCGTAGCGTCGGGGGTGTTGATGATGATCCTGGCGCCAGTGAATTCATGTACAGGATGGGTAGCTTGGAGCGAGTATCTGAGCTGCCAGGCGCCGGGGCATGAAAGCCATCCCGCCTGCGCTGGCATACCGCGTTTCATCCGCTAGTCAGGGGCTGCTGCCATGAGTGTAATTCCCGATGCGCGCGAGCGCATTCTGTCGCGTATCCGCGTGGCAACCGGCGGTGCTTCCAACGCGAAAGTCTCTGCCGTGGAAGAACGCCTGCGCACCCATCCGCTAAGTCCGCGCCCGCCTATCACCGGTGATCTGGTTGCGCGGTTTCGTGACAACGCGGTGCGCCTGATGAGCACTATCGCTGAGGTGCCGCGGCTGCGCGATGTGCCGGTGGCCGCAGCCGCTTATTTGCGCGCCTACAATTTGCCGCTGCATGCAGTATGCTGGAACGCGCTGCAACCGCTTGAGTGGGCGCATAACGGCATAGCGATGGAGGCGCGTGCGGCGCGTGAATCCGACCTGGTGGGCGTGACCGGGGTGTTTTGCGCCATCGCCGAGACCGGTACCCTGGTCACCTTATCGGGCGCGCACACGCCGCCGGTGTCCAGCCTGTTGCCAGAAACGCATATCGCGGTGCTGCGCACAGCGCAAATAGTGCCTGCGATGGAGGAAGTCTGGCAGCGCATGCGTTACACTGCTGTCGAGATGCCGCGCGCGGTGAACTTTATTTCCGGGCCGTCGCGCACCTCGGATATCGAGCAAACCTTAACGCTCGGTGCTCACGGGCCGTACCGGGTGCATATAATTCTTGTTTCCGAAGGAGATGATCTTGTATAAACTATTGTTTTTATTGATTATTTTCTTGGCAAGCGCGCAGGGCGCACTGGCGCAGAGCGGGCCTGTTCCCATGCTCACCGGCGGCGTGGGAATTGAGGAGATCGACATATTGCGCCCGCAACAAGCCAAGTTCAATCTCAAGTTTGTATTCACCTTGCTGGAGGGCGATTACATCGCCGATGTTGCGGTGAAAGTCGCCGACGCCAAGGGCAAGGTCGTGCTTGAGCAAACCGTGGATGGCCCGATACTCCTGGCGCTGCTGCCTGCTGGAAATTACGTGGCGACGCTCACCTACGAGGGCGTGGCGCAAACGCGCAAGCTGGCGCTGCGCGATAAAGCCTTGCGTACCGCGCAAGTGCGCTGGAAGCGCAGCGCGGCGGATGGACCGCCCATGTTGTAGCGTGAGAGGACGCGCAGTCAGCGAATCGCAGGCGCGTTCGATGGCCCGATCAATCGTCTTTGGACTGCAGCGATTGCCACAGATCGGTCAGCATCAACGCCAAGCCGATCAGGATGATGCATCCCAGTGCCACGTCCTTCAGTTTTAATACCACCGGGGTGAGATAGGCGATCATCAGTGCGACGGCGATGAGGGCTGCGAAGATTTTCACGGACATGAGTGGATTCTCCGGTAACTAAATTCAGCGTAATTCAGTGCGTCTGGGTGTGCGCAACCAGCCAGCGCGCGGTGCGCAACAGGCGTGCGTCGGCGCTGCGCTGACCGACAATCTGCACGCCCAGCGGCAGGCCATTGGCGCCGTTCATCAGCGGCAGGCTCAACGCCGGCATTCCGCACAAGGTCCACAGCGTGCAAAACGCCGGGTCGCCGGTGGTGGCAAACTTGGGTGCGGTGCCCGGTGCGGCGGGCGTCAGCACCGCATCAAAGTTCGAGAACAAATCGTCGAACCCCTGGTTGAGCAGCGGTATCCGCGCCAGCGCCTTCTGGTAGTCGAGCGCGCGGCTCTCGCGTCCGCGCGAGAGCTGGGCGCGCAGCGCGTCGGACAGGCGTTCGCGCCCTTGCTCCCACTCGCGATCGAGGTTCGCGGCCATTTCCGCTTCCATGATGGTGCGGTGCCACTCCCAGGCCTCGCGCACCGACTCGGGCAGTGCGTATTCCTCGCACTGGCCGCCCAGCACGCCGGCAACTTCGGCGAATGCTTCACGCGTGTCGTCCTCCGCACGCTCCCACAACGGCGTCTTGACCAACGCGAAGCGCGGTGCAAATGGCGGCGCTTCGGCGGCCACGCGCTGAAACGGAATGTGTGCGCGCGGGCGCGTGTCGGGATCACGTTCATCGTATCCGGTGAGTTGTTCGGCGAGTAACGCAATGTCATCGAGCGTGCGCGCGAACATGCCCACATGGTCGAGCGTGCGCGACAGCTTGAGAATGCCCTGCCGCGGAATCAGCCCGTGCGTCGGCTTGAAACCGTAGACGCCGCAAAATGCCGCCGGCCGGATCACCGAGCCGTTGGTCTGGCTGCCGAGCGCGAGCGGCACCATTCCCGCGGCGACCGCTGCCGCCGAGCCGGACGATGAGCCGCCGGGCGTATGCTCGGGGTTATGCGGATTGCGCGTCTTGCCCGGCGTGTAGGTGGCGCATTCGGTGGTCACCGTCTTGCCCATAATCACCGCGCCCGCTGCGCGCAACATCGCAACCACGGTCGCGTCGTCGTCCGGCGTGCGCCCGGAATGCAGCACGGTGCCGTCTTCGGTCGGCATGTCGGTGGTGTCGATGATGTCTTTCACGCCCACCGGCACGCCGTGCAGCGCTCCGAGCGCGCGTCCCTCCATGCGATCGAGGTCGCGCGCGCGTGCCTGCGCCAGCGCGTGGTTTTCATCGAGGTAGTGCCACGCCTGCACGGTTGGCTCGGTGGCGCGGATGCGCGCGAGGCAGGCTTCGACCAGTTGCTCTGAACTGATCGAGCCGTCGCGAATCGCGCGCGCCGCGTCGCAGCCGCTCAGCCACTCAAGCTGCGTCGCGTCCATGCGTCAATTGCCGTAAATGGCGTTGGGCAGCCACAGCGAGATCTGCGGATACATGTAAATCAATGCCATCGTCACCAGCACAATGTAGACAAAGGGCATGCAGCCGCTGAAGATCTGCGTCAGCAGTACCGACGGCGGACTGACGCCCTTCAGGTAGTACGCCGCCATCGCCATCGGCGGCGACAGGAATGCGGTCTGCAGATTGATTGCCACCAGGATGCCGAACAGTATCGGGTCGATGCCAAAGTGCGGCAGCATGGGCAGGAAGATGGGCACGAAAATGATGATAATCTCGGTCCATTCCAGCGGCCAGCCGAGCACGAAGATGATCGCCTGCGAGATCAGCAGGAAGGTGATCGGGCTGAGCTCCATGCTGAGCACGAAATCCTTGATCAGCACATTGCCGCCGAGGTAGGCGAACACCGAAGCGAAGGTGGCTGAGCCGACGAACAGCCAGCACACCATGGCGGAGGTGCGCGCGGTGAGAAACACCGATTCGCGCAGGCCCTGCCAGGTGAGCGAGCGGTAGCCCGCCGCCAGCAGCATGGCGCCCAGCGCGCCCACCGCCGCCGCTTCGGTCGGCGTCGCCAGCCCGAACATGATCGCGCCCAGCACCGACAGAATCAGCATCGACAGCGGGAAGAAAGATTTCGCCAGCATCAGCGTCAATTGGCGCGCGCCGACGTCGCCTTCCCCCTTGGGCAGCGGCGGGGCCAGCTGCGGTTTGAAGAAACCGACGCCAATGACATAGATCACATACATGCCGGCCAGGAAAAAACCGGGAATCATTGCTGCGGCGTAGAGCTTGACCACCGACAGGCCGGCCATGGCGCCGTAGACAATCAACATGATCGAGGGCGGGATCAGGATGCCGAGGCAGCCACCCGCGCACACCACGCCGGCGGCAAGTCGCGTGTCGTAGCCGGCCTTGATCATTTGCGGGAACGCGAGCATACCCATCAGCGTCACCACTGCGCCGACGATGCCGGTGGCGGTGGCGAACAGCGCGCAGGTGGCGAGTGTGGCCACTGCGAGTGAAGCGGGAACCCCCTTTAACGCGATCTGCAGACTCCGGAACAGGCTGTCGAGGATGTTAGCGCGCTCGACCAGGTAGCCCATCAGCAAAAACAGCGGTATCGACACCAGCGCATCGTTGTTAAGCACGGTGAAGGTGTTCTGCGTCAGCAGGTAGAACACGCGGCTGTCGAAGAACGCCGTTCCCGACTGAAAGTACGCGTAGTAGCCGAAGCCCACGCCCAGCGCCATCAAGGTAAACGCCACCGGGAAACCGATCATGATCGCGAACACCAGGATCCCCAGCATCGTCAGTGCAACCATCGGGTCGCTCATTGCACCGCTCCTTGTTGCGCCGGAGCCGCTTGTGCCTGCGCTTCGGCGGCGCGCGCACGCGCGTGCTGCGCCAGGATCTGGTTTTCGAGTTCCTCAACGTCGTGCATGCGCGCGCTCCACTCGCCGTCGCGCAGGCACTGCACGCAGCGCATGAGCTCGGCCAGTCCCTGCAACGCCATCAGGCCGGCGCCGATCGGAATCATCATTTTGAGCGGCCAGATCGGCACGCCCGCCGGACTGTTGACGCTGACTTCGAGGATTTTCGCCGAAGCGTAGCCGTAGCCCCAGCCCGCATACACCAACGCCAGGATGCCGGGAAAGAAGAACAGCACGTATAACATCAGTTCCACCGTGGCCTGCACCCGCGGCCGCCACAGCCGGTAAAACATGTCGGCGCGCACATGCCCGCCGCGCGAAAGCGTGTAGGCGCCCGCCATGTAGAACACCGCGCCGTACATCATATAGCTCAGGTCGAACGCCCAACTGGTAGGATCGTCGAGCACGTAGCGCACGAACACCTCGTGGCAGGTGCCGAAGGTGACAATGATGATGCACCAGGCGAACGCGTGCCCGATGGTCTTGTTTAGTTGATCAATGGCGTAGATGAGGCGCTGCATCGCGGGTCAGCCCTGGACAGGAAGGAGAAGGAAAAAAAGGGGCGGCTCCTTGCGGAGCCGCCGGTGTGCAGCAATACCCGCTCGGTGGACGGCTGACTAGATCGGCAGCTTGGTCTTGAACACGTGCTCGTAGCCGAGTTTGTAGTCCGCTTCATTCAACTGGTAGTAATAGGCCACGCGCTTCGCCCAGGCGAGCTGCGATTCAACCACCTTCTTGAAGAACGGATCTTCATCCGACAGCTTCTTGGTAAGGATGTCCCACGCCTTGAGCTGCTCGACGAATACGCTTTTCGGCGTGCGGATCACATTGACTTTGTGCTTGGTGATCAGGTCCTGCAGGTCACGCGAGTAGTTGTCCATCGCCGTCCACCAGTTCGACGCACTGGCGGCCTCGACGCTATATTGCAGCACCGCTTGCAGATCCTTCGGGATGGTTGCCCATTTCTTTTTGTTGAAGGTGATCTCGAAGAACTCCATCGCCTGATGGTAGCTGCCCATCATGTAGTTCTTGATCACGTCCTGCGCGCCGAAGCGCATGTCGGAGGTCGGGTTGTTGAACTCGAACGCATCGATCACGCCTTTTTCCAGCGCCGGTATGATCTCGCCGCCCGGCAACTGGGTGACCTTGGCGCCCATTTGCTGGAACAGATCCGCCGCCAGTCCCACGGTGCGGTATTTGAGGCCCTTGAGTTGCTTGGCGTCCGTAATCGGCTTCTTGAACCAGCCGAGCGGTTGCGTGGGCATCGGCATCGCGAAGAAGCCGACCACGTCGAGGTCAAGCTTGGCCAGCAACTCGTTGTAGAGCGCAAGCCCGCCGCCGCGATAAATCCACGCCAGCGTCTGATGTGCGTCGCAGCCGTTGATCGGGCCGGAGCCGAACAGTGACGCCACTTTCGATTTGCCGTACCAGTACACCGGCACGGTATGGCCGGCGTCGAGCACGCCCTTGCTCACCGCGTCCATCACTTCGAACGGCTTCACCACAGCGCCCGATACCAGATAATCGATGCGCAAGCGGCCGCCCGACATGTCGTTCACGCGCTTCACGTACTCCTGCGCCATTTCGTTGAAAATGTCCTTCGCGCCCCACGAGCCCTGCATCTTGAGCACGATGGGCGCCTGGGCCTTGGCGATCATTGGGAAGCCGAGCGTCGTCGCTCCGGCGGTGGCGGCGGCGGCGCCCGTCAGGAATTTGCGGCGCGTAGCTTGCGGCTGGTCTTGATTACTCATGATAGTTGTGCCTCCTTCGTGGAACGTGGAATAGGAAATGCAGACTGGGGAAACTCATGCCCGCGACGATTGACCTCTAACTTGACTGCCTGGGCTTTACGCGGCAGTGAAGTTTAAACCTGCGGCAACAAGCTGCGCAAGGGAAACGCGGATGCGCTGATGCGAAATCTTGATTTTGGTCAAGCGGCAACCCGCTGCACCGACCGAGCGCTCGTCCGCGATCCTGAGCCGCTGTCATACGTGCACGGCGTGGCGTGCGAAGCATTCGCTGGCCAGCACACTCACACGGTCCGTGCGCCATCGCGGCCGTGGGTCAAGTAGCGTGGCTGCTATAACATTTATTTCCTGAAGGCATTAGGACTGTAGGTATAAAAAATAATAAAAACAACAGGTTATGATAGGCTACGCGGGAAAAAGTCAACGATATGTCGGGCGGCAAGCTGAAAATCGAAATGCTGCCTGCCGATGCAGTGGTGAACGCGTCTGACCTGATCGATGCCGTGTCCAAGGGCGTGCTCGACGGCGGCCACGGGGTGACGGCCTACTGGTACGCCAAAATCACGCCATGAATCATGCACGCCTGCGCTGGATCGCCGTCAGCCTGGGCGCGTCGGCGCTCTGGATTGCCTTTTACCACCGCGTTGCGCCGGGCACCCTGGCCGGCGAACTGCAAAGCGCATTCGCGGTCAGTGGCGCTGCGCTGGGTGCGCTGGCGGCAACTTATTTCTACGTCTACGCGGCGATGCAACTGCCCACCGGTGTGCTGGTGGATACGCTGGGGCCGCGCCGGGTGCTTACCGCGGGTGGCATGATCGCGGGTGTGGGCGCGATTTTGTTTGGCGTTGCCGCTGACGTCGTCGCGGCAGCGGTGGGGCGCACACTGACGGGGGTGGGCGTTTCGGTTGCATTTGTGGCGGCACTGAAGCTCAACGCGGCGTGGTTTGACGAGCGGCATTACGCCACCATGGCAGCGCTCACCAATGTGGTCGGCCTTTCCGGCGCACTGGCCGCCACGGTGCCGCTGGCGTGGGTGATTACAGTGACCTCATGGCGCAATGTATTCGTGGCTCTGGGCGTGGCATCGTTTGCGATTGCGGCATTGACCTGGCGCTGAACAGCTTTCGTGCGGCGCTGGCCGTCTTATTGCTGTTTGCGGTGAGTGGATTCATCGCCACGCTGTTTATGCGCGAGACGTATTGCCGTAATATCTGGGCAGAAAAAATCACCAGAGAAAATCAGTCATGAAACCAAAAATTGTGGTCACGCGCGAAATCTTCGATGATGTACTCGACTATCTGCATCAGCATTGCGAGGTGGACCACAATCAGGCCGATGTGCCATACACCCCCGCTGCGCTGGCCGCCAGGCTTGCCGCTTGCGATGGGCTGATGTGCGCGCTGACCGACCGCGTTGACGCCGCGTTGATCGCGCACAGTCCGCTACTCAAAGTGGTGGCGAATATTGCAGTGGGCTACAACAACATCGATGTGCCCGCCTGCACCGCGCGCGGCATTACCGTCACCAACACGCCCGGGGTGCTCGACGACAGCACCGCCGATCTCGCGTTCGCGCTGATGCTCGCCACCGCGCGCCGCATCACCGAGGTGGAGTCCTACATTCGCGGCGGCGCATGGACCGGCTGGAAGCTCAAGCAATGGATGGGCTTGGATGTGCATCACGCCACACTCGGCATCATCGGCATGGGCCGCATCGGGCAGGCGATCGCCAGGCGCGCTCAGGGTTTTGAGATGAAGGTGATTTATCACAATCGCACGCGCCTCGCGCCGGAAATCGAGCAACGGGCCCACGCAGCTTATGTGACGCTGGATGCATTGCTGGCGCGCTCGGATTTCATTATTCTGCAAATGCCGTATTCACCGCAGACGCATCATCTGATCGGCGCAACAGAACTTGCAAAAATGAAATCAAGCGCGATCCTCATCAACGCCACGCGCGGCGGTGTGGTGGATGACAAAGCACTGGTTGCTGCATTAAAAAATGGCGTGATCCGCGCCGCCGGGCTGGATGTGTTTGAGGGCGAACCCCAACTCGATCCTGGATTTCTCGCATTGAAAAACGTGGTGCTGGTGCCGCACATCGGCAGTTCCACCGAGGCCACGCGCCGCGCCATGGCGATGCTTGCCGCAAACAACCTGGTGGCGGCGTTAAGCGGGCAAAAGCCGCCGCATCAGATCAACTGAGCGACGTGGAACTGAATCAGCAGGCGCTGGATCACAAGGATTTAAATATTGCGCTGGGTCTGGTGCATGAGCACGGCGCGGCGGCGACGGCGGCGTCGGTGACGATGCAGCATATCAACGCGGCAATGGGGCGCGGCGAGGACGCCAGCGACCTCGCGGTGCTGATTGAGGTGCTGGAGGGGATGAGCCAGGCGGTAGGGACGAAGGCGTGAATGGGTGAATGAGTGAATGAGTGATCGGGTGAACGCGTAACCTCGCGCCTGGTTCAATGCGTTTTTTCCAGGCTCAATCCAGCTGCATGTTGGCGGCCTTGATCTACATCATTGCCTGGGAATCTGCGCCGTCCGCGCAACTTTCTCATAACGTTCAATCTCAGCCCGGATGAACGCGATCAGCTGCTCGCCACTCTCGCCGCCGGACTCCTGTCCCTGGTTCCAAAACAAGTCGCGGTTCTCCTGGATTGCCGCTGCCAGCACGCCCTGTATTTTGCTGAAGATGGCGGCGGGCGTTTTCGCCGGCATCAGCACGGCATTTCAGTTGTAGTTCTCGAAATCCGTCGAAATCATGAGTGGGTTATTTTTTGCAATAAGTGCCATTCGCTACTGTGCCCTCATTTTTACTTGAGCCGCAGCCCCGTGCATTCAGCGCGCCGGCGCTGGCGCTACGCGCGGGTGCTCAAGGCGCGCGAAATCACTGTCGACACGCAGCTGCAGGGGCTGCCCGGGTGCTACCACGCTCGGCGCCGGCAGCACTGCCGGCGCCTGCGGACTTACGCCGAGCCAGATGCCAATGCCGATCCCGCACGTCAGCACTGCGGCCATGCTTACTGTTGTGATTACTGTCGTGCTTATTGCCGTTCGCCGCCACCTCGGTCTGCCAGCGGCGTTGGTGGCCGCAGCCGGTGCTGCTGCGGCCGCGGCCGCGAAACCGGGCTGCGCCTCAGCCTGCGCAGCACTTTGCACTTCCGGCTGCGATGGCCTGCGCGCGAATGCCAGATGGATCGCCGACTCGCGCGCAGCGGCAATTTTGGGTAGCGCGAGTTCCGCCGCCACACTTGATTCGCTCACGCGTTGCGCGCTTATTTCCGCGCGCTCGCGGCGTGCCCCTATGGCCCTCGCTTCCTTGCTGACACTCGCGTGCTCACGCGCTGTAGCCAATGCTTCAAGTTCCGCGCGCTCGCGCGCCTGCGCCGCCGCCTCTGCCTGCAATTCAGTCTGTTGCCGCGCCCGCGCCTGCTCCAGCACTTGCGCTTGCGCCGCGCGGCGCTCCTGTGCTGCAATCTCCAGCCGCCGGTCCGCTGCGGCGCGCGCTGCGGCCAGTTGTGCCATCTCGCGCTCCGCCCCGAGCCGCGTTTCACTCACCTGGCGCGCTTTCGCTTCCGCCTTCTCCCGTCGCGCCGCCTGCGCAATCGCTTCCTTCTCGGCAATCTTGCGCGCCTTCGCCGTCTCGGTGATCTGCTGGTCGGTCAAGGCACGCTGTTTTGCGGCTTCGGTCGCCGCGCGCTCCGTCGCAAGCCGCGCCCGCGCCTGCTCGAGCGCTGCGCGCTGCGCCTGCGCGCGCCGCTGCGACAGTGCCAGCGCCTGTTGCTCCTCCTGCGCGCGCGCCTGCGCCGCTGCTTCGGCCAGCGCGTCGGCCCGCTGCCGCGCCGCGGCTTCCGTAAGCGCTTGTGCTTCCTCCACGCTGCGTTCTTTTGCAGCGGCTTGCGCCAGCCGCTCCGCTGCGGCACGCAGCGTGGCAAATTGCGCCGCTTCGCGCTGCGCCTGCGCGCGTGCCGCCGCCCCCTGCGCGCGCGCGGCGTCGAGCAGGCGAGTCTCGGTGCGCTGACGTGTTTCGTTGGCGTGCTGCGCCTCGGTTTGCGCCTGCAGACGCCGCTGCGCCAGTTCGTCCAGCCGCTGCTGATCAGCGGATTTCTCTCGCGCCATGCGCTCCGCTTCGCGCTCGGCGAGAGTTTTTGCCTCCGCTTCCTGCGCCGCCCGTTCCTCCGCCACGGTACGTGCGAGTGCCGCCGCCGCCGCCGCGCGTTCTGCCTCAAGCCGTGATTCGGCTGCCTGCCGCGCTTGCGCCTCCGCATTTCCGCGCTGCGCCGCCCGTGCCTCGGCTGCGCGCTCCGCGGCGAGTCGTAATTGAGCCTGATCCTGCGCTTCGGCCTCCGCGCGTGCGCGTGCCATTGCCGCAGCCTCGGCCTGTGTTTCCGCTTGCTGGTGTGCCGTGGCTTGCCTGAACGCCGCCGCCTCGATGGTGTTGCGTTCCATTGCCGCCGCTTGCGCCTGCGCGTCTGCCTGCTGCCGTGCCTGAGCTTGTTCCAGCGCACGCGCCGCCGCGGCATGGCGCTCCTGCGCTGCTGCCGCTGCTTTGCGTTCTGCCTCGAGTCGCGACTGCGCCGCCAGGCGCTCCTCAGCCTGCGCCTGCTCACGCTGCTGCGCCAGCGCGAGCAGGCGCTGCTGTTCCGCAGTACTCTGCTTCGCGATCTGTTCTGCGTCGCGCGCGGCTTGCGCGTTCGCTTGCGCTTGCTGTGTAGCCCGCGTTTCCGCCGCGCCGCGCTCGAGCGCGTTCGCCGCTGCCGCACGCTCCGCCTCGATCCGCGCTTCGCTCACCTGCTGTGCTTTCGCTTCCACCTGCTCCCGCCGCGCCGCCTGCGCCATCGCTTCCTGGTCAACGCGCGCGCGCTCCTGCGCCAGCGCTAACGCTATTTGCTCCGCGCGCTCGCGCGTATGCGCCGCTGCTTCGGCTTGTGTTTCCGCTTCGATTCGCGCTTCACTCACCTGCCGCGCTTGAGCTTCAGCCTGTTCCCGCCGCGCCGCTTGTGCCATCGCTTCCTGCTCGGCGCGCAAGCGCGCTTGCGCCAGCGCCAGCGCTTGCTGCTCGGTGCGTTCCCGCGCCTGCAACGCCACTTCCGCTTGCGCTTGCGCCTGGGTGTGCGCGGCGGCCTGTTCCAGCGCGCGTGCTTCTGACGCCATGCGTGCCTGCGCCGCCGCCACCGCAAGCCGATCCGCCTCGGTGCGGCTGCGCACCTGCGCCAACGCGATCAGCCGCTGTTGTTCCGCAATTTTCTCCTGCGCGATCCACGCCGCCTCGCGCTCGGCCAGCGCTGTTGCCTGCGCTTGCTGTGCCGCTTGTTCCTGCGCAGCGTTGCGCTCCAGCGCCAGCGCTGCCGCCTCGCGTTCCGCTTCTAGCCGCGATGCGTTCGCCTGCTGCGCTTTGGCTTCTGCCTTTTCCCGCAGTGCGGCTTGCGCGATGGCTTCCTTGTCGACAATCGCGCGCTCCTTTGCCAGCACCAGCGCTTCCTGCTCGGCATGCTCGCGCGCCTGCGCCGCCGCTTCGGCTTCCGCTTCCGCCCGCCGTCGCGCTATCGCTTCCGCAAGCGCGAGCGCCTCCGTTTCGCGCCGCGCATTGATCTGCGCGCCCGCACTCGCCTCCGCTTGCGCACGCTCTCGCGCAGTCGCTGCCGCCTGCTGCTCGGCGTGCACGCGCGCCTGCGCGGCTGCTTGCGCCTGCGCTTCCGCTTTCTCCCGCAGTGCGGCTTGCGCGATGGCTTCCTTGTCGGCGAGTGCGCGTTCCTGCGCCAGCGCCAGCGCTTGCTGTTCCGCGCGCCTGCGCGCCAGCGCGGCCGCTTCCGCTTCTGCTTCCAACCGCCGTCGTGCCGCTGCTTCTTCGAGCGCGCGCGCCTCCGTTTCACGCCGCGCACTCAACTGTGCGCCCGCGCTCGCCTCCGCTTGCGCGCGCTCTCGCGCTAAAGCTGCCGCTTGGTGGTCCACCTGCATGCGCGCCTGCGCCGCCGCCTGCGCCTGCGCCTCTGCCTTTTCCCGCTGAGCCGCTTGTGTGAAAGCTTCCTTGTCGGCAAGCGAACGTTGCTGCGCGGCCGCCTGCGCCTGCGCCTCCGCTTTCTCCCGCTGCGCGGCTTGCACCACGGCTTCCTTGTCGGCAAGCGCGCGCGCCTTCGCCAGCGCCAGCGCTTCCTGCTCGGCGCGCTCGCGCGCCAGCGCCGCCGCCGCCGCTTCTGCTTCCGCCCGCTGTCGTGCCGCCGCTTCTGCGAGCGCGCGCGCCTCCGTTTCGCGCCGCGCATGCATCTGCGCGCCCGCAAGTGTCTCTGCCTGCGCGCGCGCTCGCGCCCGCACCAGCGCCTCCTGCTCCGCGTGCATGCGCGCCTGCGCCGCCGCCTGTGCCTGCGCTTCTGCTGCTGTGCGTTCCTGCGCCGCGGTGTGCGCGCGCCGCTCTGCGTCGGCGCGCGCGGCAGCCAGTTCAGCCAATTCGCGCTCGGCTTCGAACCGCAAGGCAGCCTGCGCCGCAGCGTCAAGTTCGAGCGCCTCGCGCGCCTGGTTTTTGGCGATCAGCAGTTGCTCGGCATCGGCCTTGCCCGGGCTGCTCGCTGGCGGGGTCGCGACCGCAGTGTTGGCGTCGTCGCGCGCGCCGCGCGCACTGCGCGCCTGTAAGGCACGCTGGATGTCGTCTAGCCACTTGCTCAACGTAATACCCCCTCTAAAGACCTGCAGCCAGCCCGGAGAAACACGTCCGCAATCGCCGCCGCCATCCCGCCACTGCCGGGGCATACTGTAACGTAAAAAGTGTTGCTGCCGCTACGCTCGCTTGCGTCAACGCCATCGCGACCTCAGTTATTATAGGGTCAGAGACGAATTATATAACCGCGGCGTCGCCCTGGGCGCCGCGTTTATCAAACCACTTGCGTGCCTGTTCCAGGTAGAGATAAATCACCGGGGTAATGTACAGCGTCAGTAGTTGCGATAACAGCAGGCCGCCCACCACTGCCAGCCCCAGCGGCCGGCGTGCTTCCGCGCCCGCGCCCCAGCCCAGGGCTATCGGTAAAGTGCCCATCAGCGCCGCCATGGTGGTCATCATGATCGGACGAAAGCGCACCATGCAGGCCTGGTACATCGCCTCGTGCGCTGTCTTGTTGCTGGTGCGCTGCACTTCGATGGCGAAATCGATCATCATGATTGCGTTTTTTTTGACGATGCCCACCAGCATGATAATGCCGACGTAGGCATACATATTGAGCGGCATGCCAAACAGCATCAGTGTCGCCAGCGCACCCATGCCGGCGGTGGGCAGCCCGGACAGAATGGTGATCGGGTGAATGTAACTTTCGTAGAGTATGCCCAGCACCAGATAGATTACGAAAATCGCCATCACCAGCAGCAGGCCCATGCCCGCCAGCGACGACTGGAACACCTGCGCCGCGCCCTGATAGGAGCCGATCAGGGTGGAGGGCGCCTTGAGCTCGAGCATGGCGGCATTGACTTGAGTAATCGCGTCGCCCAGTGCGACGCCGGGCGCGAGGTTAAAGGAGATGGTCACCGAGGGCAGCTGGCCAAGATGACTGATGCTGAGCGGGCCGAGACTGCGCGAGAGCTTCGCCACGGCGTTCAGCGGCACCAGGGCGCCTGTGCCCGAGCGCACATAGATCAGCGACAGCGCTGACGGATCGTTCTGGAATTTCGGATCGAGCTCCAGTATCACCCAGTACTGATTGCTCGACGTGTAGATGGTGGAAACCTGGCGCTGGCCGAACGCGTTGTAGAGCGTATTTTCGATCTGCTGCGCGGTGATGCCGAGCGCCGACGCCTTGTTGCGGTCGATATCGATAGTGACTTGCGGGTTGGCGATTTGCAGGTCGCTGGTGACATCCTGAAAGCCCGGCAGTTTCGCGAGCTTGTCCTGGATCAGTGGTATCCAGTGGAACAGCTCTTCGGTGTCCGCGTCCTGCAGCGTGTATTGGTATTGCGTCTTGGTGAGCTGGCCACCGATGCGTATGCTGGGAATGTTCTGCAGAAAAACTTTGAGCCCCGGCACCACGCCGAGCTTGGGCCGCAGCTGCTGGATGATTTCGTCGGGCGTGGCGCGCTGCGTGCGCGGCTTTAATACAATAAACATGCGGCCTACGTTGAGCGCGGATGCAGCGCCTCCGCCCTGTCCGATGAAGGACATGACCGACTCCACCGCGGGATCTTCCTTGACGATGGCGGCCGCCAACTGTTGCAGTCTCGCCATTTCGGTGAACGAAACGTCCTGCGCCGCCTCTGTAAATGCGAACAACTGTCCGGAGTCTTCACTCGGCAGAAAATCCTTGGGCATTTTGTTGAACATCCAGCCGGTGACGGCGAAAATTGCAAAGAACATCACCAGCGTGAAGCGGCTGTGGCGCAGCACCCATCTGAGCGTCACGTCGTAGGCATTTTTCCACGCCTCAAACATGCGTTCCAGCACGTTGTAAAGCCAGCCGTGTTTCACGTTGTGCTGGGGTTTTAACCAGCGCGCACATAACATGGGCGTCAGCGTCAGCGACACAAATCCCGACACCAGCACCGCCGCCATAATGGTGATGGCGAACTCGTGCAGCAGGCGGCCCAGCATGCCGCTCATAAACAGCACCGGAATAAATACCGCGGCCAGCGACAGCGTCATCGACACAATGGTGAAGGCGATTTCCTTAGAGCCTTCGAGCGTCGCCTGCATCGCGCTCTTGCCCATTTCCATGTGCCGTGAAATGTTTTCCAGCATCACAATGGCGTCGTCCACCACGAAGCCCACGCACAAGGTCAGCGCCATCAGCGACAGATTGTTCAGGCTGAAGCCAAACAGATGCATGATGGCGAAGGTGCCGACAATCGACATCGGCAGCGCCAGGCTGGGGATCAGCGTTGCCGAAAAATTGCGTAAAAACACGAAGATAACCAGTACCACCAGCGCCAGCGCCAGCATCAGGCTGAACTGCACTTCGTTTACCGATTCGCGGATCGAGTTGGAGCGGTCGTAGAGCACATTGATGTTCACGCTGGGCGGAATCTGCTCGCGAAAGGTGGGCAGCAGCTTCCTGACCGCATCGACCACTTCGATGGTATTGGTGCCCGGCTGGCGCTGAATGGCGAGCACGATGCCGCGCTTGCCGTTGTGCCACGCGGCGACCTTGTCGGTTTGCACGCTGTCGATCACTTTGCCGAGTTCACCGAGGCGCACCGGCGAGCCGTTGCGGTAGGTGACGATCAGCGAGCGGTAACCGCCGGCGGTGGTGAGTTGACCGCTGGCTTGCAGCGTATAGGCGCGATGCTGGCCATGCAAGGTACCCGTCGGCAGATTGGCGTTGTGCTGGTCGATCACCTGCTGCACTTCGTCAAGACCGATGCCGCGCGAGGCCAGCGCGCGCGGATCGAGCTGCACATGCACCGCATATTTCTGCGTGCCGAACACCTGCACCTGCGCCACGCCGGTGATGGTCGAAATGCGCTGCGCCATCAGCGTTTGCGCGTACTCGTCCACCGTCCACATCGGCAGTGCATCCGAAGTCAGCGCAAGATAAAAAATGGCCGCGTCCGCCGGATTCACCTTGCGAAACGACGGCGGCACGGTCATGGTGGGCGGCAATTGTCTGGTGGCGCGCGCGATCGCCGACTGCACATCCTGCGCCGCGGCATCGATGTTGCGGTTGAGCGAAAACTGCAGGGTGATCGAGGTACTGCCGAGCGTGCTGTTCGAGGTCATCGAGTCGATGCCCGCGATCAGCGAGAATTCCTTTTCCAGGGGCAGCGCCACTGCCGAAGCCATGGTCTCCGGGCTTGCGCCCGGCAGCGTGCCCGACACTTGTATCGTCGGAAAATCCACGTTGGGCAGCGCGGACACCGGCAGCACGCGATACGCCATGATGCCGAAGGCGAGGATGCCGATCATCAGCAGCCCGGTCATCACCGGGCGCCGGATGAAAATTTCTGAAATATTCATGACTACTTCGTCCCCAGCCTGATACTGACTTTCATGCCGGGCACCAGACGCGATTGGCCGCTGGTAACGACCTGTTCGCCGGCTGCGAGGCCTTTGGCCACCACCGTCTGCGCGCCATCCACGCGTTCGATGGAAATCTCGCGCATCTGCGCCGTATCGTCTTTAACCACATACACATACTGCCCCCGGGGGCCCGTTTGCACGGCTTGCGAGGGCACCACGATGGCGTTCTGTGTTTCGTTGAGCGTGACGGAAGCGCCGACAAATTGTCCCGGCCACAGGGATTTGTCCTTATTGGGAAAGCTGGCGCGCAGGCGCACCGTGCCGGTGGTTGCGTCCACCGTGTTATCCACAAACGCCAGCGTGCCGCTGGCGGCGACATCGCCTGCGCCCGGCGGCAATGCTTCAACCGCCAGTTTGCCCATGGCCATGTATTTGCGGATCACGCCCAGGTATTGTTCCGGCACCGCAAAACTCACGTAAATCGGCGCCAGTTGATTGATCACCACCAGCGCCACCGTGTCGTTGGCTTTTACCAGATTGCCTTGCTGGATGAGAATTTTTCCGGCGCGTCCCTCGAGCGGCGAACGGATCACGGTGTACTCGGTTTGCAGGCGTGCGTTTTCTGCAGCGGCTTCGCTGGCGCGCACGGTGGCGGCGGCGGTGTCGACATTGGTGCGAAATTGGGCGTAGGCATCTTGCGACACAAAACCTTTATGCAGCAGATCCTTGTAGCGTTCTTCCTGCGCGCGCGCGCGCGCCAGTTGTGCCTGGTCGCGCGCCATGGCGGCCTGCGCCTGCTGCAATTGCGCCTGCAACGGGCGCGCATCGATTTCAAACAGCATCTGGCCTTTGGCAATATCCTGCCCGTCGCTAAAGCCGGCCTTGACTATTTGACCGTCGAGCCGCGACTTGATCGAAACGGTCGCCTGCACTTCGACATTGCCGATGGCCTGAATTTTCAGCGGCATGGATTGCTCGCTGACCGTGGCAACGATCACCGGTATGGCGGGGGACTCTTTGCCTTTTTTGTCGGCGGATTTTATGCCGCCTTTGTCGCTGCTGCTACCGCAGGCCGCGAGCGCAATAGCGGCGAGCAAAGCGAGAATTATTGTTACCGCGTTTAACCGTAATCTCATTAACGCTCCGCTGAACACCGCGCCGGGCATCTTTCACGGACCCCCGCTGTGTTGCTGCTCTAATCAAGCCTTCACCAGTTTATCCTCAAACCAATCCCACATCGTCGCCACGCCCAGCGTCAGATAATCGCGCTGGCAATGCTGCGAGCCGCCTTCTTCGGCATTAAACACGCGCAGCGTTTTATCGGTGGAACCGGACGCATTGTATAGCGCCTGCGCATCGGCCAGCGAGATCTGTTCGTCCTCGGCGCCATGCACGATCAGGAACGGGCAGCGCATTTTTTGTACGACACCGTCGAGGCGGTAGGGTTCCAGCTTCTTCAGCGCCTCGTCAAGGGTATTAACGCCCAGTATCCAAGTGATGTGATGGCCCGGCACCGACAACGAGGTCTTGAAGTTGGCGTCGATGCGTTTTTTCCAGGTACCGTAATAATCCCAGATCGCACCCCACGCAATGCAAGCGGCAAAGCGCGGTTCCATCGACGCTATGCGTGGCGCGTAATAACCGCCCAGGCTGATGGCCACTACACCCACTTTTCTGGCATCCACGTCATCACGTTTTTCGAGCCAGTCCATGCACGCAGAACCCGCAACTTCATAATCATGGCGCAGTACATTACCGCGAAAACGGATCGCTTCGCCGGTGCCGGGCCCATCCATTATCAGGCACGAAATGCCGCGCTTGATGAGATCGGTGACGCCGCGCACGTACTGAATTTCCTTGGTCACGTCCAGGCCGTCGAAAAATACCACGCAGGGCGCGCGCTTGCCTTTGGGATTGTGCGCATGCACAAAGTAACCCGGCAGACTTTCCTTGCCATCCGCACCCATGGGCACTTCCACGACTTCAATCTTCTCCTCGCTGAGCCGGGCGTGTTTTTGAAAGCATTCCACGCCGGTCCTGAACGCCGCCAGCGCTTTGGCGTCCTTGGGTGTGCGAAAACGCTCGGCCATTTGGTAGTAGTTGCACGCCCGCAGGTAAGCCGCTGCCGCGGAAACACGATGACCGCCGGCCTCGAATTTTTCTGCATGCGCGCGCACGCCGTCGGCGACCTTGAGGCAGGCATCGAACCACGCCGCGTCGTCTTCCGGCGCTGCACCCTTGAGCAGCGTGCCGATTTTGTGCAGCTCGCCGATGTCCGAGCCGCCATACGTCGCCGAGCCCATCATATTGATGAAAGCCGCCGACCAGCGGTAATTGCCGGGGAAATACATAAAGTAGGGAGGGATTTTTTCTGACATGTTGGTGTTCCATGTTGTATGCGGTGAAGGGTGAAGGGTGAAGGGTGAAGGGTGAAGGGTGAAGGGTGAAAGGTGAAGGGGTGAAGGCGTGAAGGGGTGAAGGGTGGTGTTGAAGTACCTCTTCACTCTTCACCCTTCACGCCCCTCTGAGCAGGGTGACCAGGATGAAAATAGCGCCTGTACGAGGAATTTCCGCCGGGTGAGGGGGCACACGATAGATAGCGCGCGTGGGGTTGTCAATCGGCTGCTCACCTGGGTGCTCACCGGGGTGCTCACGTGCTTGGCTGCTGTCGCCATTGCTGGACGCAGGTTAAAATCACGCAGGAGTCACGAATTAAGCAGTGAATTGAAAGACGCCACGACATGCTGACCGCTACTCGAACGCCGCCGCCACTCGATCCCGCCGCGATCGCCGCGCTGCTGCGTCTGCCGCCACCGCCTGCGGATGCCGCGGATTTGCATGTGAGCGAGATTGTCGAAGGCACCAAAATTCATGATGCCGCGGTACTGGTGCCGATGGTCGAGCGTGCGGGGCGCCTGAGCCTGTTGTTCACCCAGCGCACGGCGCATCTGGCCGCGCACGCGGGGCAAATTTGTTTTCCCGGCGGTCGCGTCGAAAGCGCCGATGCCAGCCGCGAAGACACCGCGTTGCGCGAAACCGAGGAAGAAATCGGCCTCGCGCGCCGCCATGTGCAGGTGCTCGGCGCGCTGCCGCTGTACGCGCTTCCCACCGGTTTTCACATTACACCGGTAGTCGGCTGGATCCAGGCGCCATTCGACACGCGGCCCGACCCGTTCGAGGTGGATGAGATCTTCGAAGCGCCGCTGGCGCATTTTCTGGATGCTGCGCGTTATCAGCGCCATCAATATCATTTCAACGGGCGGCACCGTCACTACGTGGCGATTCCCTATGCCGGCCGTTATATCTGGGGGGCGACAGCGGGCATGTTGCTGAGTCTGGCGCGTGTGTTATCGGCCCATGCAAAATAATAAGGCGCAAGCACGGCCCAGGGTCGCGCTGATACTCACCGGAGGCGGCGCCCGCGCAGCGTATCAGGTGGGCGTGCTGCGCGCGTTGTCGGAACTGCTGCCCAAGGATGCGTGTACGCCGTTTCCGATTATTTGCGGCACCTCCGCCGGCTCGATCAATGCCACCGAGCTGGCGGTGGACGCGGCGAATTTCGGCCATGCCGTGCGGCGCCTGATGCTGGTGTGGAAAAACTTTCACGTCGGCCATGTCTACCGCGCGGATATGCTGGGCGCCTTGCGCAACAGCGCGCGCTGGATGTTTACCGGGCTCACCGGCGGACGGCGTTTGAGCAGCAAACCGATTTCGCTGCTGGACAATACACCGCTGGCTGACTTGCTGCGCAAGTTTGTTGACTTTTCTGCCATCCAGCGTTCGATCGATGAGGGTCATCTCATTGCATTGAGCATCACCTGCTCCGGCTATACCAGCGGGCAGTCGGTGACGTTTTACCAGGGCCAGCCGGATTTGCAAAACTGGCAGCGTGCGCGCCGCATCGGGCTGGCGATGCCGATCGAGATCGATCATTTGCTGGCGTCGAGCGCGATGCCATTTATTTTTCCGCCGGTACGCATCAATCGCGAATACTTTGGCGACGGCTCCATGCGCCAGATTGCGCCGGTGAGCCCCGCCTTGCATCTGGGTGCGGATCGTCTGCTGGTGATCGGCGTGGGCCGGCAATTGCAGCCCAACGCCGAACGCATTCAGGGCGGCTCGTATCCGACGCTGGCGCAAATCGCAGGCCACGCGCTGAACAGTATTTTTCTGGATAGCCTCGAAGTGGATTTGGAGCGCTTGCAGCGCATCAATCGCACGCTCGAGCTGATCCCCGCAGACGTGCGCAGGCAGAGCGGCTATCCGCTGCGCCAGGTGCATTTTCGGGTGATTACGCCGAGCGAGGAGCTTGAAAAAATAGCCGCTGAATTCGCGCAGGAATTGCCGCGCACCATACGCACCCTGTTATCGACGGTGGGCGGCACCCGCCGCAGCGGTTCCAACCTGCTGTCGTATCTGTTGTTTGAAAAATCGTATTGCCGGGCGCTGATCATGCTCGGTTACAAAGACACCATGGCACGCAAGGACGATTTGCTGGCGTTTTTGGGGTGGGGCGAAAGCAGCACACAAAATCCATGATGGGCTAGCATGAAATTCTTGGCACTCCTCGTGGTGTTGTTGATCGAACAGGTGCGCCCGCTGCGCCAGGACAATGGGGTGCATGCTGCGTTCGCGCGTTTTGCGCAGTACCTGCGCCAGCTGTTCGACGCCGGTCAGTACCGGCAGGGCGTGATGGCTTGGCTGGCCGCCGTGGCGCCGCTCACGCTGCTGGTATTCGCCGGCGAGTGGATGTTGTCGCGCATGAGCGCGGCGCTGGCGCTGGGGTTCAGCATCGGCGTGCTCTATGTCATTGTGGGTTTTCGTAAGTTCAGTAATTATTTCAATGAAATCAATACTCTGCTTCGTCACGGCGAATTGGCCGACGCGCGCGCGCAATTGCGGCTGTGGCGCAACCAGGATTGCAGCGAGTTGAATTCCGGCGCGGTCGCGGGTGTGGCGATCGAACTGGGTCTGATGGCATCGCATCGCAACGTGTTCGGCCCGGTGGCGTGGTTCATGCTGTGCGGTCCCGCCGGCGCATTGCTCTACACGCTGGCGGCGATGCTGCGTGAACAATGGCGCGGGAACGCGGTGCCCGCAACAGGTGTGGCCGAAGCGTTCCCGCTGTTCGCGCAGCGCGCGTTTGAAATCATCGACTGGCTGCCGGCACGGCTGACTGCGGCCAGCTTCGCCGCCGTGGGCAATTTTCAGGATGCGGTGGATTGCTGGCGCACGCAGGCCACAGCGTGGGCCGATGAAGCCGAGGGTATTATCCTGGCCAGCGGCGCCGGCGCGCTGGGCGTGAAACTGGGCGGGGCGTTACAGCAGGCCGGCAGCGAACACTTTCGCCCTGAACTCGGCGCCGGCGACGAAGCCGACGCCGATTATTTGTCGAGCGCGATAGGTCTGATCTGGCGCGCGCTGGTGATGTGGATGATGTTAATTGGCGTAGTGACGATTGCGCATTCGTTGGGGTGATCTTGTGATGCGTGAAGGGTGAGGCGTGAGGGGTGAGGCGTTAGGAGTGAGGCGTGAAAGGTGAAAGGTGTAGGAGGTACCCCTTCACCCTTCGCGTTTCACAGTCAGTCAGTACCGCCGCGCCTTCGCCCGCAACGCTTCCTCAACCAGTGTGCGATACGAAGTCAGACGCGAGGGCGCAATTTTCTCATCGCGGCAGGCCTGCTCAATCGCGCAGCCCGGCTCCACGCGATGCATGCAATCGCGAAAGCGGCACTGACCCAGCCACGGGCGAAACTCGATGAACGCGTGCGCAGTCTGTTCGAGGCTCAAGTGATGCAGGCCGAACACCTGCAAGCCGGGTGAATCGATCAAATGGCTGCGGGCATTGAGGTGATGCAAACGCACGCCGGTGGTGGTGTGTTTGCCGGAGTCGAGCGCGATCGAGGTCTCCGCCACGCGCACCGCGGCGCCCGGCGCCAGCCGGTTCACCAGGGTGGATTTACCCATCCCCGATTGGCCCACCAGCACGCTGGTTTGATTTTCAAGCAAGGGTATGAGCGGCGTGACATCCTGCATCGCCGAAATACGCAGCACAGGGTAGCCGAGCGCGCGGTGGGTGGCGAGGGTGTCCCACGCTGCAGTGCTTTGCGGCAGATCGGACTTATTCAGCACGATCACGGGCGCCACGTCCTGGTGCTCGCACGCGGCGAGGCAGCGATTGAGCAGATCCTCGTAAAAACTTGGCACCGCGGCGACGACGATCACCATCTGCGTGACATTGGCGGCGATAAGTTTTTGCTTGTGCGCGTCGGAACGATAGAGCAGGGTGGTGCGCGGCGCTATGGCTTCAATCACACCGCTGTTATCGCCGCTGTGTTGTATGCTGACGTGGTCGCCGCAGGCGACGTCGCTGCGTTTTCCGCGCGTGGCGCATTCCACGTGCGTGCCATCGGCGAGTTCAACGCGATAGCGGCGGCCATAACTCGCGACCACCTGGCCGGCGTGTAAATCGGCTTGCACGCGCGGTGACCTGGCGTTCACCAATGCTTATAACTCAAACAATGCATCCAGCTTCGCGGCGCAGATGAAGTCATTTTCTGACAGCCCGTTGACGGCGTGTGTGACGTAGGACACGCGGCACTGGTTGTAGCCCACCACGATGTCGGGGTGATGGTCTTCGCGGTGCGAAATCCAGGCGCTCGCGTTAACGAATGCCATGGTCTGATAGTAATTTTTGAAGGCGTAGGTTTTTGCGATCACGCCCTTATCAAAAGTCCAGCCCTGCAACTGATTGAGCAGCCTGCTGATTTCATCGGTGTTGAGCGGTGATGTACCGCCTACACAAGGTTTGCATTTGCTCTTGGTCAGATCGACAGCGGTCATGGATACACCCTGGAAAACTCATTGAACATGGATAAACAGGATATACAGGATTTGTTTTTATCCTGTATATCCTGTTTATCCATGTTAAAGCTCATTTAAAAACAATTGCTTATGTTAATGTTGTGTTTGCGCCTGCAAACGCCCGATGCGCGCCAGCGCTGGCGGATGCGAATCGTAAAACAGGGAATGCAGCGGGTCGGGCGTCAATGTTGAAGCATTGTCTTTGTAGAGCTTGACCAGTGCGGAAATGAGATCCGCAGCCGACGCGTTTTGCGCGGCGTACTGATCCGCCTCGAACTCATGCTTGCGCGAATACATCGCTGTTAGCGGTTGCAACAAAAACGTGAAGTTCGGAATCACCATGAAAAAAAGTATCAGCGCCATCGCGGGTGAGGGCGTCGTCACGTTGAGCCCCTGATAAAACCACGCCTGATCGAGCAAAAATCCAAGTAGCCACAGAAAAAAGAAACTCGCGGCAAAGGTCCACGCGATGCGCTTGATGACGTGCCGCCGCTTGAAATGGCCGAGCTCATGCGCCAGCACGGCTTCGACTTCGGGTGGGCTCAGGCGTTCGAGCAGGGTGTCGAAAAACACGATGCGCTTGGACTGCCCAAAACCCGTGAAATAGGCGTTGCCGTGACTGCTGCGTAGCGAGCCGTCCATCACCATCAATCCCTTGACCTTGAATCCGCAGCGCGCCAGCAACTGCTCGATACGCTGCTTCAGGGCAGCGTCATCCATCGGCTTGAATTTGTTGAACAGCGGCGCTATCCACACCGGGTAAATCGCCAACAGCAGAATGTTGAAACCCATCCACGTGAACCACGCATACAGCCACCAGTACGCCCCGGATTTTTCCATCAGCCACAACACCACCGCAACCAGCGGCAGGCCAATCGCGGCGGCCAGCGCGAGGCCCTTGAAAAAATCTTTCCAGAACAGCGCGGGCGTCATTTTGTTGAAGCCGAATCGCGCCTCCACGCGAAACGTGCTGTAGAGGCTGAACGGCAATTCCACCAGCGTCATCACCAGTCCCACCACCACGATCAGCGCCAACCCGCGCGGGATGCCCGCCGGGAACATCGATGCAACGCCATCGCGCAGCGCCTGCAGGCCGCCGCCGAAAGTGAGCAGCAGCAGCAGTGCGATTTCAACCGCCGCCGAGGCCAGCGCCAGCCGGGTTTTGGCGCAGGTATAATCCGCCGCCCGCTGGTGTGAATCGAGGCTGATCTGGCCGGTGAATTCGAGCGGAACGGCGGCGCGGTGCGCGCCCACATGCGCCAGATGCCGTGCGCCCAGCCACCAGCGGATGGCAGCGGTGCAGGCGACCGCCACAAGAAATATCATTGCAAATGCGCTCATACGGCAACTATGCCAAAATAGGAATTCGTCAACTGGCGCATTGATGGGTAAATCGATTTTTTCATTGACTGATTATGGCACAAGACCCCAATAACCTCATCTGGATGGACATCGAAATGAGCGGTCTCAATCCGGATACGGATCGCATCCTCGAGGTCGCCATAGTTATCACCACGCCGCAATTGGAACTCGTAGCTGAGGCGCCGGTGTGGGTGGTGCATCAGGCGGATGCGGTGCTGGGCACGATGGATGACTGGAACAAGGCGACGCACGCCAAGAGTGGCTTAACCGAGCGGGTGAAGGCCGCCACGACGCGGGAGGACGCGGTCGAAGCGCAGATGCTGGCGTTTGTCGCGCAATATGTGCCGCCCCGCATGTCGCCGATTTGCGGCAATTCCGTACATCAGGACCGGCGTTTTCTGGTGCGTTACATGCCCAAATTCGAGGACTACCTGCTGTACCGCAATCTCGATGTCAGCACCTTGAAAGAACTGGCGCGGCGCTGGAAGCCCGAGGTCCTGGCCGGCCTGAGCAAACATGGCAAGCACGAGGCGCTGGCCGATATTCACGAATCCATCGACGAACTGCGCTACTACCGCGAGCATATTCTGAAGATCTGATGCGCCCGCGCGGCAACATCAAATTGATCGTCGTGGGCTGGGTGTTGCTGCTGGGCGCGATGCTGTGGATTTCTGTCGGCTGGAACGAGCGCGAAACCAACCCCAATCGTAATGTGGTTTCCACCGCCGCTGAACTGGTGTTGCAGCGCGCCCGCGACGGCCACTACTACGCAGACGGCGAGATCAACGGCCGGCGCGTGAAATTCATGCTCGACACCGGCGCCACCCAGATCGCGATGTCGCGGCGGCTGGCGCATGATCTCGGCCTTGCATTGGGGCCGGCGCTGACCCTGCAAACCGCGGCTGGACCCGTGACAGGGTATCCGGCGCGCCTCGCGCGCGTGCGGCTGGGCGCGATTGAAATGCAAAACCTCGGCGCCGTGGTATCTGAAAAAATGTCTGATGAATCGGTGCTGCTGGGTATGAATTTTCTCAAGCGGCTGGAACTGGTGCAACGCGGTGACCGGTTGACGCTGCGGCCGCCGGCGGCGGGTGTGCAGGTCCAATAATTTGTGTCGATTGCGATGCGACGCGAAACAAATGCGCGGTCGCTACGACCCGCGCCTCAGCATCGATAAGAGATTCAGGCAGATCAGATGCGCGATGCGCTTCTTGTCTTGTGGCGCCTGCTTACGTCGCATTTGACGGCAAAGCACCCGGGCCGTTGTCAACTCAGGCGGGAGCTTGGCCCTGATTGCCGGGTCGCGCCGGGGATACGCCATTTTCCCGAATAGGTCACCGGATGTTCCGGTTGTGCTTAAGCGATTTTCCATAATGCACCTCACACATGCGTAACAACTGCCTACAGAACGCGCGCGCTTCGTATTGCGTTGACTACATGTACCAACACACGCGCATCAACTTCGACCAGAATCGTTACAGTTAGTTTCTACCTTGCACTACAGGAAATATGTGCGTTGACGCACATCCGGCAGTAGATTTTTGCGCTGCCTTGATTACTCCAGATTCAACTCGCCGTCAAAAGTCAGCTCCAGCGCGAGTTTGCCCACGCTCAGCGACATTTTTACCGGCAGCACCTCGTTGCCCTTGAGCCGTCCATCTGCAATCGCCTTGTGCACCGCTTTTTCGATGGCGAGTTGCGAGTTCACGCCCACGGTTTTGAGATACTTGCGCACGCTCATGTTCAGTGTTTCATCTTTCATTTTCGATGCGCCTTGTAGTAGTTGATGAGTCCGTTGGTCGAGGCGTCGTGCGTGGAAATGGGGTCATCACCGGCTAGCGCGGGCGCTATGCGATCGGCGAGTTGTTTGCCCAGCGCCACGCCCCATTGATCAAAAGCGTTGATATCCCAGATCACGCTTTGCACAAAAACCTTGTGTTCATACAGCGCCAGCAGCATGCCCAGGTGCTGCGCGTCGAGTTCGTCCACCAGTATCGAGGTGCTGGGGCGATTGCCGGTGACCGCGGCGTGGGGCGTACTTGCATCAGCGTTGCCGTTCATCAGCGCTTCGCCCTGCGCAAAAAAATTGGCGAGCAGCAAAGGGTGATGTTCGGCATCACGCGCCGCACTGCGGCAGGCGGCGATGAATTCAGCGGGAATCAGCTGCGTGCCCTGATGCAGCAGCTGAAAAAATGAATGCTGGCTGTCGCTGCCCGGCTCGCCCCACACGGTATGGCCGGTGGCGTAATCAATCGCGCTGCCATCGCGCGCCACGCTTTTGCCCAGACTCTCCATCTCCAGTTGCTGCAGATACGCCGGCAGGCGCGACAACGCGTGCGCATAAGGCAATACCGCGCGCGAGCGGGCGCCGAAGAAATTGATGTACCAGATATCCAGCAGGCCCAGCACCACCGGCAGATTGCGTTCCAGCGGCACATCGCGAAAGTGCCTGTCCATCAGCCGCGCGCCTTCCCGCAATGCGTTGAACGTAGCCATGCCCGCATACAAAGCCAGCGGCAGCCCCACCGCCGACCACAGCGAATAGCGTCCGCCGACCCAGTCCCAGGTATCGAACACCTGCGCGGGCGGAATGCCAAATTGCGCGGCCTTTTGAGCGTGGGCGGTAACCGCAGCGAAATGCCTGCCCGCTGCCGCTGCATTGCCGGGCTGGCCGCTGAGTTGGCTCATGAGCCAGCGCCGGGCAGATGCGGCGTTGGTCATGGTTTCCTGCGTAGTAAAAGTCTTGGAGCTGACAATGAACAGCGTGCTCGCCGCATTCAAATCCGCCACTACCGCCGACAGATTTTCGCCGTCGACGTTGGAGACAAAATGCACGCGTATGCCGCCGCTGGCATACGCACGCAGCGCCTGACACGCCAGCTGCGGTCCCAGATAAGAACCGCCGATGCCGAGGTTAACCACATCCGTGATGCGCTTGCCGCTGCAACCGGTGTGTGTTCCGTTACGTACGGCAGTGACGAAATTTTCCATTTGCGCGAGCGCGCGGCGTACATCAAGAGTGACATCATGCCCATTGCAAAAAACCGGGCCGTCGGCGCGCAGAGCGATGTGCAGCGCAGCGCGATTTTCGGTGTTATTGATGCGTTCGCCGGCGAACATGCGCGCAATCCACGCCGGCAGATCGCGGGCGCGCGCCAGCGCGAGCAGCAGCGGCAAGGTGTCCGCAGTAAGGAAATGACGCGAAAAATCAAGCAGCAGTCCCGCGCACTCCAGTGAAAATTTTCCGAACCGATGCGCATCTGCGGCAAACAGTTGATCCAGCCGCAGACCGGCGACAGCGCGCTGGTGTGCGTGCAGGGCTTTCCATTCGGGGCTGCTGAGGAGTGTGGAGGGCATGGGTCGTGTGCAGAATATCGCCAGGCGCAACTATTCTACAGCGTCAGCCCGCGCGTAAGGGACACTCGCATTACAATGCGGCGGATCATTTACGCTGAGGTCATGGGCTGTGGTGTTTGATGCATTTCGCAAAGCCGTGCGCGACCTGTGCCGTCCACAGGTGCTGGCGATGGTGGCGTTGCCGATAGTGTGCGCGACCGTGTTGTGGGTGGTCATCGGCTGGCTCTCCTGGGAACGGCTCACGGCGTGGGTAAACGGCTGGTTGCTGGCGTCACAGGCCGGGCGCTGGATCGCGGGCTGGGCGGGGGGACTGCTGCAATTCATCGCCACCTTGATTGCGCTGGCGCTGCTGGCGCCCGGTGTGCTGATTACAGCGATGGTAATCACCGAATTTTTTACCATGCCGGGCCTGGTGAATTTCGTGGCGCAACGTGACTTTCCCGGCCTCGCGCGCCTGCATGGCGGCACCGTGATAGGCAGTGTGCTCAATAGCGTGCGGGCAATCGTGATTTTTGCGCTGCTGTGGCTGGTCACGCTGCCGCTGTGGTTTACCGGCATCGGTGCGCTGCTGGCGCCGGTGCTTACCTCCGCCTGGCTCAATCAGCGTTTGTTCCGCTACGATGCCCTGTCAGATCACGCCAGCGCCGCGGAATTGCCGATGGTGATCGCGCAAAACCGCCGCAAAATTTATTTTCTTGGCCTGCTGTTGGCGGTGTTTTATTACGTGCCGCTGATTAACCTGCTGGCGCCCGCGTTGAGCGGGCTGGCGTTTACGCATTTGCAACTGGGTGCGCTCGCGCGGTTACGCCTCAACTGCAGGACTGAGGGCCAAGGACTTAGGACCAAGGACAGGACTGAGGGCCAAGGACTGAGGACTTAGTAACACCTCAGTCCTCAGTCCTCCGTCCTCAGTCCTGCAGTCGAGTCCTCAGCCCTGCAGTTGAACCCTCAGTCCAGTCTTTCAAACACCGCCGCAATACCCTGCCCGCCGCCTATGCACATGGTCACCAGCGCATAACGCCCGCGGATGCGCTGTAATTCATACAGCGCTTTCACCGTGAGCACTGCGCCGGTGGCGCCGATCGGATGCCCGAGGCCTACCGCGCCGCCGTTGGGATTGGTTTTCTTCGCGTCGAATTTCAGGTCGCATGACACCGCCAGCGCCTGCACCGCGAACGCTTCATTGGATTCGATCACGTCCATGTCTTCGACTTTGAGGCCGGCTTTGGCGAGTGCGCGCTGGCACGCGGGCACCGGGCCGATACCCATGATTTTTGGGTCTACGCCGGCCAGTCCGTACGATACCAGCCGCGCCAGCGGCTTCAGGCCGGCTTTGGCCGCTGCACCTTTTTCCATCATCACGATCGCCGCCGCGCCATCGTTAATACCGGACGCGTTGCCCGCCGTCACCGACCCATCCTTCTTGAACACCGCGCGCAGTTTCGCCAAACTTTCCAGCGATACGTCGGCACGCGCGTGCTCGTCGCGTTCGAACAGCGTCACGCCTTTGCGGCTTTTTAATTCAATCGGCAGGATTTGATCCTTGAAGTAGCCCTTGTCGATGGCGTTGACCGCGCGGCGATGGCTTTCAACGGCAAATTCATCCTGCTGTTCGCGGGTGATTTTCCATTTCTCTGCGATGTTCTCGGCGGTGATGCCCATGTGCACGGTGTCGAACGGATCGGTGAGCGCGCCCACCATCATGTCCACCACGCCGCTGTCGTTCATGCGTTGTCCCCAGCGCAGTGTCGGCATCAGGTAACCGCCGCGGCTCATTGATTCCGCGCCGCCACCCACCGTCACCTCGGCATCACCGAGTTGTATGCTTTGCGCCGCGCTGACGATGGCTTGCAGGCCGCTGCCGCACAGGCGATTCACGGTGAGCGCAGTGGTCTCGTGCGGCAGCCCGCCTTTGATGCAGGCCACGCGCGAGAAATACATGTCGCGGGCTTCGGTGTGAATGACGTTGCCGAACACCAGTTGCTGTACCTGTTGCGGATCAATTTTGGCGCGCTTAACTGCTTCGCGTATGACCTGGCCCGCTAATTCCGTAGGCGCCATATCTTTGAGTGCGCCGCCGTAATCACCGATCGCGGTGCGTACGCCGCCGAGTACTACTACTTCATGTGAGTCGCTCATAGTATTGTCCATAAGTTATTGAATTTAAACATTATTATTCAGCACAGTTTACACCACCTAAATAACCCTGTCTAGGTTGATGACGCATCGCACAAAAAATTTACTACGATTGCTGATAAAGCCGGTAGCGCTCAATCTTGTCGCCGGGGCGGCTACCCTCCCATATTTTGCGCCAGTTAGCGCCGACAGCGGGCTCTTCCCGCGCCACGCCCTGCAGCAGCAGTAAATCACAGTTGCGCGTCTGCGCTGCGACGTCGTTACGATGCGTGATCACGTTGGCGTAATAGTGCAGCATGGCGCGTTGCGAATCACCGAGGTTGTAGCTGGCGACGCAGTTGTATTGGCGTGGCAGGCTTTGCTGCAGGCTGGTGAAAACCGCACGGTAACTTTTGCCGGTATCGACCCAGCCCACAAACAATATCGCCGTCAGCCCCCACAACACCGTCACCCCGGCGGCCCATACCAGCGCCGGGCGTTCGGCGGAGCGCTTGAGTCTGGCGAGCAGCACAAACCACGCCACGGTGTAGCAAGCCGCCAGCGTGAACGGCAGCAACTTCAATCCCGGCGCGTAGCCGGGTTGCAGGCGATGCAGGTGCGCGTGCAGCCTTGCGGGCACCCCGAGTTCAAGGCCGGTCCAGTAAAACCACGCCACCACGATAAAAACGGTGGTGCCGGTGACGCCAAACCAGTACCACGCGTTCGCTGCACCGCGCCGCAACGTACGCAGGCCCGGCACTGCCAGCAGCGCCGCCGCCGGCAGCAGGATCAGCGCGTACACATCGCGCGCGCCGCTGCCGATGGACAACAGCAGCAAGGTGATCACAAACCCCGTCAACGGCAACGCTATCGCGGGCGTGGCGGGCATAACAATGGGCTCGCGTCGCGTCGCCGATTGCATCCGTTGCACCCACAGCGTCCACAAACACAGCGCCCATACTGGCCATGCGTGCCACGGCAAAATGCGCAAATAGAACCATACTTCGCGCCCCGTTCCACTGAGCATGGCATAAAGATCACGTTGCAGCCAGGCTTCAAGTAAAGCGGGTGCGCGCAGATACAGCGCCAGCGGCCAGGCCACGATCAACGGTGTTGCAATCACCGCCGCGGTGAGTAAGGCCCGTGCGTAGCTTCGGCTGCGCCACGCTTGTGACACCGCTGGCAGCGCGGCGGCAATGAGCATGAGGATCAGCGTTTCCAGCACGCCCTGCGACAAAAACACCATGCCGGCTGCAAGTCCCAGCAGCGCGCCGCCACGCAGCGGCACACGCAAAGCCAGCGCCAGTGCGTAGTAGGCCAGCGCAAAGCCCGCCAGCGGTGCGCTGTCGGTGATGATTTCGTGGCTGCGCAGCACCAGGCCAAAACAACCCAGCAACAACAGCGCGGCAATCGCGCCGTTGCCCTTGCCGTGCAATTCGCGGCTCGCCAGTGCGCAAAACAATAACGTCAGCGCCATATAGAGGCCGGTGGCGAGGCGCGCGCCGTCGTGCAAAGGCAGCAGCGGAGAGGCGACAAGCGCGGTGACCGCCGCGGTCAGATAGTAGAGCGGTGGCTCGTCCAGATACGACTCGCCGGCGAGCGTGGGGACTAGCCATGATCCGCCGCGCAGCATGTCGTAAATCACGCCAAAGGTGTACGCCTCGTCGGTTTTCCACGGGTCGCGGCCGATCAGACCGGGCACGATCCAGGCCACACATAACAAACCGATGAGCAGATGGCGTTGTGACATGGAAGGAGGGCCCCGCGCGCTGTTCTCTTTATTGTTTTAGCGTGTGACGATTATCGCACTTTTCATGGCTTGCCCAGCCATGCACAACAAGAGTGCGCGATGCACCACGGCGCCGCACCGAATAGGCGCGTTAGATCTAGCCGGGCGCTGCGACGGCCTTGCGCCGGCTTGCGGTGGAAAAAGAAAATTTTCATAAAAACAGATAGTTACATAAGTTCTGTGCAGCTTTATTTGATCGCTGGCACGCAATCTGCTGATCACTGTACTAACCCCGCTAGAGGAGCTTGCAATGACCGATGCTACAAAAATTTACGATGCCAGCGTTTCGTTGTCCGCGACCTGTTCGTGCGGCAAGCATGATTCAGTAAAGGAGCACGAGGCCGCGCGTGATGCGCACGTCCCCGTTGACCACGAAGTGCTCGGCCGCGAAGTCATCGAGTCCGCGATGGTGCGCGCGTTGTTTCCCGACGATCGCGCGCGCCGGCGCTTTCTTCGCGCCGTGGGCGCGAATACCGCGATGGCGGCGATCGCGAACGTGCTGCCCATCGGCGCAATGCAGGCGCTGGCGCAGGACAAGCGGGCGCCGGAAAAAAAGAATCTCAAGATCGGATTCATTCCGATCACCTGCGCGACACCCCTGATCCTGGCGCACCCGCTGCGTTACTACGCTGCCGAAGGGCTGGAAGTCGAAGTGATCAAGACCGCGGGCTGGGCATTGATCCGCGACAAGGTGTTGAACAAAGAGTATGACGCCTCGCACATGCTGGCGCCGATGCCGATCGCAATTTCGATGGGGGTTGGTTCATCGGCGCAGGCGATGAACGTGGCGACCATCCAGAACATCAACGGCCAGGCGATCACCCTGGCGAACAAGCACAAGAACAATCGCGATCCCAAGATGTGGAAGGGTTTCAAATTCGCCGTGCCGTTCGAGTTTTCGATGCACAATTTTCTGCTGCGTTATTACGTCGCCGAGCATGGTATTGATCCGGACAAGGACATTCAGATTCGCGTGGTGCCGCCGCCGGAAATGGTGGCCAACCTGCGCGCCGGCAACATCGACGGTTATCTCGGCCCCGATCCGTTTAACCAGCGCGCGGTGTACGAAGAAATCGGCTTCATCCACCTTCTGTCGAAAGAGTTGTGGGACGGCCATCCGTGTTGTTCGTTCGCCGCGCCCACGGCGTTTGTCAAAGAAGCGCCCAATTCGTTTGCGGCATTGTTCCGCGCGGTGTTGAAAGCCGCGGCGCTGGCGCGCGACCCGAATAACCGCAAGACCATCGCCGAATCGATTGCGCCGGCCAATTATCTGAATCAGCCGGTGGCGGTGCTGGAGCAGGTGTTGACGGGCCGCTACGCCGACGGGCTGGGCAACATCAAGAATGATCCCAAGCGCGTCGATTTTGATCCGTTTCCCTGGTACTCGATGGCCACCTGGATCATGACCCAGATGAAGCGCTGGGGTTACGTCAAGGGTGATGTGCGCTGGAAGGATTTGACCGAGCAAATCTATCTGGCCACCGACGCGCGCAAACACATGGCAGCGATGGGTTACAAACCGCCGTCGGAGAATTACCGAAAAATTACCGTCATGGGCAAGGTATTTGACCACACCGCGCCGGATGCGTATGTCGCGAGTTTTGCCATAAAGCGAACGTGAAGGGTGACGGTGCAAGGGCGTGAACGGGTAAACGAGTGAACGAGTAACCCCGCATGCTAGCGAGGTGGTTTTACCCGTTCACCCGTTAACTCGTTCAACCGTTCACGAATTTCAAAGGAATCAGCATGGACAAGAACATGGGCATCCGCGCCGGCGCGCTGTCGCTGGTGATTTTCCTGTTTTTATTGGGCATTTGGCAAGCGGCTACGTTCACCAGCGATAAGCCCGGCGGCGCGCTTACCGAGTACGAGCAACTGATGGGCAAGAGCGTGAAGAAGTCCGACGGCCTGCCCACGCCTGCGCAAATGGGGCAGGCCGTGGTGAAGCATTTATCCGATCCGTTTTATGACAAGGGGCCGAACGACAAAGGCATCGGCATTCAACTCGCGTACTCGCTTGCGCGAGTCGCGGGCGGATTTGTATTGGCGGCGCTGCTGGCGATTCCGCTCGGATTTTTGATCGGCATGTCGCCGTTGCTGTACCGCGCGCTGGATCCGTTCATTCAGGTGTTAAAGCCGATTTCACCGCTGGCATGGATGCCGCTGGCGCTCTACACCATCAAGGATTCGGCCACCTCGTCGATCTTCGTCATCTTCATCTGCTCGGTGTGGCCGATGCTGATCAATACCGCCTACGGCGTCGCCTCCGTGCGGCGCGACTGGCTGAACGTCGCGCGCACGCTCGAAGTGAGCATCATGCGCAAGGCGTTTCTCGTAATTTTGCCGGCCGCGGCGCCCACCGTTATGACTGGCATGCGCATCTCGATGGGCATTGCGTGGCTGGTGATCGTGGCGGCAGAAATGCTGGTCGGCGGCACCGGCATCGGCTACTTCGTGTGGAACGAGTGGAACAACCTGTCGCTGACCAATGTGATTTTCGCGATTCTGATGATCGGCGTGGTGGGCATGGCGCTCGATCTGATGTTCGGTGCGTTGCAAAAACTAGTCACCTATGTCGAGTAACCCATGAGACCCTCGTTTCTGCTCGCCGAAGGACTTGCGAAAAAATTTCCCGGCGCGCGCGGCCAGCCGGATTTGACGGTATTCGATGATGTGCATTTCACCATCGAAAAAGGCGAGTTCGTGTGCATCATCGGCCACTCCGGCTGCGGCAAGACCACGATCCTGAACGTGCTCGCCGGGCTGGATACCGCAAGCGCCGGCAACGTGGTGATGGATGGGCGCGAAGTGTCCGGCCCCAGCCTCGAACGCGGCGTGGTGTTTCAGGGCCACGCGCTGATGCCGTGGCTGTCGGCGAAAAAGAACGTTGAATTCGCAGTGCGTTCACGCTGGCCCGATAAATCCCGAAAAGAAATCGATGAACATTGCCAGCGTTACCTGGAACTGGTTGGTTTGGCCGGCTCCGAGCACAAAAAGCCATCAGAACTTTCAGGCGGCATGAAGCAGCGCGTCGGCATTGCGCGCGCGTTTGCGATTGAACCCAAAATGCTGCTGCTGGATGAGCCGTTCGGCGCGCTGGATGCGCTCACGCGCGGCAACATTCAGGAAGAACTGGTGAAAATCTGCGCCGCCACCCATCAAACCGTATTCATGATTACCCACGATGTCGATGAAGCGATTTTACTTGCCGACAAAATCCTGCTGATGTCCAACGGCCCGCATGCGCGTATTGCCGAAATCGTGGTCAACACGCTGCCGAAGAACCGCTCGCGTGAGACGCTGCATAAAGAGCCGCGCTACTACGCGATACGCAATCATCTGGTGGATTTTCTGGTGAGCCGTTCCAAGCGCTTCAGCGAAGAATTGCCGGAGGATTACGATGCGAAGAATCCGCCGCTGGTGATGCCCGGTGTGGAGCCACCACCACCCGTTGCACCTGTTGAATCAGCCAAAGTCGTCAATCTCAGAAACTAACCCTAACCTGCGAGGAGAGCACTGTGAAAGCATCCGCTGTCAACACAAGCGTACACCGACCGATGACCCGTTTTGACGTTACCGAACTGGTAGTCGAGGCGCGTCTGAAAAAAGGTCTGACCTGGGCGAAAATCGCCAAGACGGTAGGCGAGAGCAAGGAATGGACTACCGCTGCGCTGCTCGGGCAAATGAAAATGACCAAGGCGCAAGCTGTGGCCGCCGGCAAACTGCTGGGCCTGCCGCCGTATGCGGTGCTGCTGCTGCAGCAAGTGCCGTACAAGGGCTCGCTGCCGACCGCGGTGCCGACTGACCCGCTGATTTACCGCTTTTATGAATTGGTGAGTGTCTACGGCACCACCTTCAAGGAATTGATACACGAAGAATTCGGCGACGGCATCATGAGCGCCATCGATTTCAAAATGGATATGCAGCGGCTGCCCGATCCGAACGGCGATCGCGTGAGCATTACCATGAGCGGCAAGTACCTTCAGTACAAGACTTATTAGAACGGACGCGTTGCGCCGTTCCAATTCTGCGGGATGGAACAGACGGCTTTGCCGCTGTTCATCCTGCAGTAGCGATGGGGGAGAGGAATGAAAGCTGGATTTCGTCTGGGCGTGTACGTTTTCAAAGACGCGGAAATCGTCGATTACGCTGCGCCGTATGGGGTGTTTTCGGTGGCGCGGCGGCTGGATCCGGAACTCGATGCTTTTCTGATCGCCGATGCCATGCGTCCGGTGCAAACGCAGGCCGGTTTCACGGTGTGCCCCAATTATTAGTTTAATGATGCGCCCGATATGGATGTGTTTCTGATCCCCGGCGGTTTCGGCACGCGCCAGGAAATGCACAATGGCCGCCTGCATGGCTTCATTCGAAGCCTGCCGCAAAGCTGTCTTATCACCAGCGTTTGCACCGGCTCGTGGATTTATGCCAAAACGGGTTTGCTCGACGGCCGCGCCGCAACCAATCGCAAAGAGCCCGATCGTCTCGAAGCGTCGAACATGGGCAAGGTGCCGATCGATCGATTGCGTGAGATGGCGCCTGCCTGCCGCGTCAGCCGCGCGCGGGTGGTGGATGCGGGCCGCATTATCACCGCCGGCGGCATTTGTTCGGGCATGGAGATGGGCTTTCACCTGCTGCGGCGCGCGGGTTATGACGATAAATTCATCAACGATGTCGCGCGCGTGATGGAATACGCCGCAGCCTACGACGTGTATCGCGACGATATCGAATACGACACGCCGCAGAAATCGTAGGGCGCAATGCTTTGCTTCAAGTGTTCCCTTGTCCCTATTGCGCCGAATGCATCGTGCAGCAACGATCGGCCCGGATACACCATAATCCGGCTTTCACACTGAACTGAAAGCCGGATGACAAATTCCGTACGCGCCCTGCGAGGCATGGCGGTAGCGCCGCACGCATCGGCATCGCAATCCGCGCTTGCGGTGCTGCGCGAAGGCGGTAATGCGCTGGAAGCGATGATTGCCGCGGCAGCAACCATCGCGGTGGTCTATCCGCACATGAATTCCATCGGCGGCGATTCGTTCTGGCTGATGCATGTACCGGCAGACGTACACGGAACATACGCGCCGGGTGCGATCGATGCGTGCGGTGCGGCGGCGCACGCGGCTACTATTGACTGGTATCGCGAGCGCGGCATTGCCGGGACCATACCGTTTCGCGGCGGTGTGGCGGCGAACACCGTGGCGGGAACGATTTCGGGCTGGGGCGCCGCGCACATGCTATCGTGCCGCGCGCTGGGCGGGCGGCTGCCGCTGTCGCGGTTGCTGGAAGACGCCATTTATTATGCCGAACACGGTATCGTGGTCACGCGCAGTCAGGCGGCAACGACTTCGAGCAAACTCGCGGAGCTGCTGGCGCAGCCCGGCTTTGCGCGCACCTTTTTGCAGCACGAGGCCGCACCGCAAGCAGGCAGCCTGTTCACGCAACCGCGTATGGCGGCAACGCTGAAACGCATTGCACGCAAGGGCGCAGACGATTTTTATCGCGGCGAACTGGCGCGTTCGATGGCGCGTGATCTGGCGCACAGCGGCAGCCCGCTGACGCTCACGGATTTAGAAGCGCATCGCGCGCAACTGGTCGATCCACTGTCGCTTGCGCACAGCACCGGCACGCTCTACAACCTGCCGCCGCCAACGCAAGGCGTGGTGTCGCTGCTGATACTCGGCATCCTCGATGAACTCGGCATCGCTGCTGCGGCCCCTGCCAGCGCCGATTACGTGCACCTGTGCGTGGAGGCAACCAAGCAGGCGTTCCAGGTGCGAGATCGCTGTGTAACTGATCCTGCGTATATGAGCGTCACGCCGCAATCGCTGCTCATGCGCGGGCATGTGCGCGAACTCGCCGCGAGCATCGACCGCCATAGCGCCGCACCGTGGGGCGCGGGAACAGGGCCGGGCGACACGGTGTGGATGGGCGTGATCGATGGCGCAGGGCGCGCGGTGAGCTTTATTCAAAGCCTGTACCACGAGTTTGGCGCGGGGATAGTGCTCGATGAAAGCGGCGTCAACTGGCAAAATCGCGGTTGCAGCTTTTCGTTAAAAAACGATAGCTTAAATGTATTGCGGCCAGGACGAAAACCGTTCCACACGCTCAATCCTGCGCTGGCGCAATTGCACGATGGGCGCGTGATGGTCTACGGCGCCATGGGCGGTGACGGCCAGCCGCAGACGCAAAGCGCTATTTTTACACGCGTGGTGGCGCAGGGCATGGACGCGCAGGC
>CAMBCF010000039.1 GCA_945864585.1 Bordetella parapertussis
CACTTTATCAGTGCCATCCGCTATTGAAGGCGCCGGCAAGAAGGTCTCGCGGGAGGTTGGTTGCTGTCGCCGGGGCACAGCATGCCCTATAATGGCGACCTCTCGGTCAGCAAAAGGCGCTGGTTCAGTGCAGCCAGTGACGCCAATCAACTCACTGGCCGCTGCCGCCCCTAGCTGGATACGTTTGGGGGTATCTATGGGGGTATCTGGCTAGGCCACATTGATACCTGTTATTATAAATCAAGGACTTACGGAGCCAATGTGGTTCAGGTTCCGGCACCATTGTTTTCATTGGGATCAAAATGATTGTTTATGATCTGGAGTGCGAACACAGCCACCGCTTTGAGGGGTGGTTTGGCTCTGCCGGCGATTTCGATACGCAAGTCGCGGGCAAGATTTTATTTTGCCCTGTTTGCAACAGCGGCAATGTGGTGCGCCGGCCCAGTGCGTCGTATGTGAACACGGGCGCTGTGAAAAAAGCACCGCGTGAAAAGCAAAAGTCTTCTGCCGCCGGTGTGCCTGAACACTATGCGAATATTTCACCGGAAATGGTCGCCAGGATCATCGAGCACATAGTCAAGAATACCGAAGACGTAGGCCGCAAATTTCCGGAAGAAGCACGCAAGATCCACTACAACGAAGCACCCGAGCGCCACATACGCGGCACGGCTTCGGCGCAGGATATCGAATCGTTGCGCGATGAAGGCATAGAAGTGGTGTCGCTGCCAATACCGCCGCATCGCGTTACCAAGACGCATTAGAGGCGCCCTTTTCCGGGATCACGGCACGCCGGGAAAGGATTCGAGGTACTGCACCTTTACATCGGGAAACGATTTAACGATTTGCACTTTGGTATCGGGAAACGAAGTCACGATCTGCCATTGGCCGCATTTATCCGGAAACGAGTTGACGCGTTGCACTTTGACATCAGGGAACGAAGTGACTTCCTGCACTTTGATATCGGGAAATGAGTTGACGATCTGAATTTTGCCGTAAAGCTTTTTACCGTTAAAGCTACACGACTGCTTGTCCACGTTGCCCGCGAAAGCAGGAAAATTCGCCCCAGCGGACAACGCAAGTAGTGCGGCTGCGAGGCTATGGGCAACTGCTGAAGGTGCAGTTTTCATGGCGAGTCCTGTGGAATTCCCTTTGGGTGTAGCAGGGATGGAAATCCCTGTGCGTGCGCCGCCTTGCTGTCAACTGGCGCCAGAGGGATAGCGCTCGCGCGGGGATTATTTACCCCGCAGTCCCAGTTGCGTCAGCAGTTTTTCCCAGCGCGGAAATTCCTGCTCGATGCGCAGCCTTAATTGTTCAGGCGTACTGCCTTGCGCCTCGGTGCCGGCAGCGGTGAACTTGTCGCGGACTTCCGGCGTCTGGATCACGGCCACAATTTCACGATTGAGTTTTTCAATGATGGCCGCGGGCGTGCCGCGCGGTGCGCATACCGAATGCCATGTGCTTATTTCGTAGCCGGGCACGCCCTGTTCGCTGATGGTGGGAAGCTCCGGCAGTAGTGCCGAGCGCTTGAGTGTCGACACGCCGAGCGCGCGCAGCCGCCCGGTCTTGACGTATTGCATGCCTGCGGCCATGGCTTCGAAGACGAACTGGATTTGGCCGCCGAAGAGATCTGTTGCGGCCGGTGCGCTGCCTTTGTAGGGCACATGCACCACGTTGATTCCTGCCATTGAAACGAACAGTGCTGCCGCCAGATGCGAGGTGCTGCCGGTGCCGGCCGAACCATAGTTAAGCGTGCCGGGCTTCTGCTGCGCGAGGCCGATCAGGTCGTTAACGGATGTCAATCCTGAAGCATGCCGTACCAGCAACAAATACGGGACCGTGGCCACCGCACTGATGGGCGCGAAGTCGCGCCGCGCGTCATAAGGCGCTTTGGCGGCCAGCAAAGGGGCGCTGATCATCGCGCCCACGCTGCACAAACACAGGGTGTAACCGTCGGGCGCCGCCCTCGCCGCCAATTCCACACCCAGCATGCCGCCGGCGCCGCCACGGTTGTCGACCACCACGGTCTGCCCAACGCGCTCACCTAGGCTTTGCGCCACCATGCGGCCGACCATATCGATGGTGCCGCCAGGTGGAAACGGCACAATGAGACGGATAGAGCGCACCGGATAGGCCTGTGCCAGTGTCGACGACGGCAGCAGTAAAGTCAGTGCAATTCCGTATGCGGCAGATCGAACCATCAAGTGTTCAGTTTAAGCAGACGCGCCGTTCCAGTCAATGCGCTTGCGCAGGCACTTGACCCGATGAATTCGCCTGACTAGACTCACTCAGGCAGATCCCACGCCGCCTTCGATAACCCATTCCGCATTCTGAGAGGAACCCATCATGCCTGACTCACATCCGACGCGCGTCTTCGCCGGCGGCGCGCACTTCAATCTTAAAAACGGCAAACGCTATCTCGGCGGTTTGTTTCGCAAACCACTGGACGGTGCGTTCAGCGAGTCGCCGTGGCAGTTGTTGAGCGCAGGCCTGCCCGAGAACGTCGAAGCGCGCGTGGTCGTATTCCATCCCCATGATCGTGATGTGATCTATGCCGGCACGCAGGACGGCCCTTATCGCAGCACCAACGGCGGCGACCATTGGGAGCGGCTCGACTTTCCCGTGCGCGGCGCGATCATCTGGTCGCTGGCGTTTCATCCGACGCGCCCGCAGGTGATGTACGCGGGCACCGCGCCGGTGGGCCTTTATCGCAGTGAGGATGGTGGTGATACCTGGAGCAAACTGAGCGGTGCGGTTTCTCCCGATCATTGCCCGATGGATTTTCCGACGCGCACCATCGGCATTGCCGTCGATGCCGGGCGTCCAGACGACGTTTATGCGGCGCTCGAAGTCAGCGGCGTGCTGCGCAGCAGCGACGGCGGCGACTCTTGGAGCGATCTGTCCGCGCCGCTGATCAAGCTCGCGGAGCAGCCGCATTTGAAGAGCCGGCTGAGCAGTGATACCGACGCCTCCGGCATGCTCGACTCACATGCCATCGCGGTCAGCGCGGCCGCGCCGGGCAATCCGTTTCTGGCGGTGCGCATGGGTGTTTTTCGCAGTGCCGACAGCGGTGCATCCTGGCGCGATATTGAAGTCGGACGTTATTCGCCGCTGACCTATTGCCGCGATGTGATGGTGTCGCCGCACGATCCGCGCGTGCTGTATGCGTGCCTGTCCACTTCGGCGCGTGGCAAGGAAGGGTCGCTCTACCGCAGCGACGACGTAGGCGAGTCTTGGCGCCGCCTCGATCATGGATTCAAGGCCAACGCCACCATGATGTCGTCGGCGACGCATCCGCGCGATGCGGCGACCGTATGTTGCGTATCGCGCTGCGGGCAGGTGTTCGCGACCGCAGACACCGGCGCGTCGTGGCAGGAATCGCAGTTGCCGCAGGATGTGCACGATGTCTACGCGGTGGCGTGCGGTTAAGGCGCTGGTTACTCCGGCTTGATGCCTGATGCCGTGATGAATTACTGCCATTGATGTGGCAGTAATTTATATCAAGTGATCCTCTCACAACAAACCGCAGGTAACGGCCCGCCCCTGGTTTTGATCCACGGCGGCATGGGTTCGGTCAATCACTGGCATCGCAATTTCGATGCGCTGGCACAGCACTACACCGTGCATGCGCTGGATATGCCGGGTTATGGCGAATCGCCCACCATACCCAAGGATTTGCCCAGAGACGATTTTGTAGCGCTGGTGGTTGACGGGCTGAACGCCACGGTGCCGGCGGGCTCGTTCAGGCTTGCCGGATTTTCACTCGGCGGCATCATTGCAGCGTTGTGCGCCGCGCGCATGGGCCCACGCGTCCACAAACTCTCGTTGCTGGGGCCGGGCGGCTTCGGCGGCGAGCAGCCCGATCTGGGCATGAAGAAAATTCCGCATGCCAGGGTAGGCGTAGCCGTGATGCGCGAGGTGCTGGCGCATAACCTGCGAGCGATGATGATTGCAGACCCGGCTGCGGTGACCGAGGAGGCTGTTGATCTGCACCTGGTTAACGTGCAGCGCACGCGCTACGACGGCCGTCACGTGAGCCTGACGCCACACTTGCTGGCACAGTGTTTGGAGCAAATGACCTGCCCCGCGCAAATCATCTGGGGCGCAGCCGACGCATTGTGCCAACCGACGCTGCAGCCACGCGTCGATGAGTGCCGCGCCGCCATGCCGGGCATACGCACCGACACCATAGCGGGCGCGGGACATTGGGTAATGTATGAGGCAGCGGATCAGGTCAACGCATCCTTGCTAGATTTTATGAAAGATTAAAATAGTAAATTAAAACAATAGGTTATATTATTTACTGTAGAAGCGCCTCATGCAGCTGCTGTTTGTGCACCAGAATTTTCCGGGGCAGTTCAAGCACCTGGCGCCCGCGCTGGCGCATGCGGGTCATGAGGTGCGGGCACTGGCGATTGATGGCGCAGGGTTGACGCAAATTCCGATGGTGCGATATGCGGCCGGCCGCGGCTCCAGCCGCGAAATTCATCCGCTGGCTGCCGACTTCGAAACCAAGCTGATACGCGCTGACGCCTGCGCGGCGGCCGCAGTGAAGATGAAAAATGCCGGCTACAAGCCGGATGTGATATTTGCCAATCCCGGCTGGGGCGAGAGCCTGTTTCTCAAAGACGTGTGGCCGGACGCGAAGTTGCTGGCGCTGCTGGAGTTTTTTTACGCCACGCGCGATCGCGATGTAAATTTTGATCCCGAGTTTGCTATACACGACATCGGCAACGATGCGCGTGTGCGGGTGAAAAACGCCAACCTGTTGCTGACACTGGAAAGCATGGATTGGGGCGTCACTCCCACGCACTATCAGCACAGCACCATGCCGCTCGCGTACGCCAATCGTATCAGCGTGGTGTTCGATGGCATTGATACGCAGAGCGTGTGCCCGGATGCTGCGGCAACGTTCACACTGCCCGGCAAAACCCTGCGCGCGGGCGACGAAGTGCTGACCTTTGTCAATCGCAATCTCGAACCCTATCGCGGCTATCACCGTTTTATGCGGGCGCTGCCGCGAGTATTGCGCGAACGGCCCAACGCGACTGTGCTCATCGTCGGCGGCGATGAGGTCTCTTACGGGGCCAAAGCGCCAGAGGGCGCCACCTGGAAGCAGATGTTCTGGGATGAAGTTAAACACGAAACGGACGCGAGCCGAGTGCATTTTCTCGGGCGCATACCTTACGCCGCGTATGTGAACGTGCTGCAGGTATCGATGTGCCACGTCTATCTGACCTATCCGTTTGTGCTGGGGTGGAGCTGCATCGAGGCGATGAGCGCCGGCTGCCTGGTGGTGGGCAGCGCTACCGCACCGGTTGAAGAAGTCATTACGCACGGCAACAACGGCTTATTGGTGGATTTTTTTGACGACAGCGCGCTGGCAGCCACGGTGATAGATGCGCTGGCGAGTCCGGCGAAGTACGCGCACTTGCGTGCTGCGGCGCGCGCCACGGCGGTGCAGCGTTACGATCTGGCGAGTGTGTGTTTGCCGCAGCAGGTGCAGTTGCTTGAGAGGCTGGCGGCAGGGGCGCTGTAGCGAGCGCGACGCAGGGTTTTCTTGACCAGTGGCGCCTGTGCCTCTATAGTCTGAATCGGTAAATTCTTCGCACCGACCCCTCATTTGAACTCACACCAACGCGGTTACATCGGCGCCTCACTGCCGCGCGCCAACGCCAAGCGCCTGCTGGCCGGGCGCGGGCAGTATGTTGACGACGTGCAATTGCCGCGCATGCTGCACGCCGCGGTGTTACGCAGCCCGCATGCGCATGCGCGTATCACGCGGCTGGATGTCGCGGCAGCGGCCACGGCGTCCGGTGTGGTGCGCGTGATCACCGGCGCTGACGTGGCCGCGTTATGCAAACCCTACGTCGGCGTGCTGAAACACATCAAAGGCATGCAGTCAGCGCCGCAACTGCCGCTGGCGCTGGACGTGGCGCGCTGGCAGGGTGAGCCGGTGGCGATGGTGGTGGCGCAGTCGCGGGCACAGGCTGAAGATGCGTTGCAGCACATCGCTGTGGATTATCAGGCATTGCCGGCGGTGACGGATATCGAAACCGCGCTCGATGCGGATACGCCGCTGATTCACCCACAGCTCGGCAGCAATCTGTGCGTGGCGCGTTTTATTGATAGCGGCAGGGTGGACGAGGTTTTTGCTACGGCGGAGCATGTGCTCGAAGCCACGTTTAGCACTGCGCGTCACACGCCGGTGACGCTGGAATCGCGCACCATCCTCGTGGATTACAACGCGGCCGATGCGCAACTGACCGTGTGGCATTCGACCCAAGTGCCGTACATGATGCAATGGATCATCGCGCATCATTTCAGCCTGGCGGAAAACAAGGTGCGGGTGATCGCCCCCGATGTCGGCGGGGCATTCGGTTTGAAAATTCATACCTACGGCGATGATATGGCGACGGTAGCGGCGGCGCTGCTGAGCGGGCGCCCAGTGAAATTCGTTGCCGACCGCCTGGAATCTTTTGCATCGGATTTTCATGCGCGCGGGCACCGTGTGAAAGTGCGCTGCGCGGTGTCGAGCGCCGGTGACATACTGGCGTTTGACGTGGACGACGTCTATGGCATCGGCCCGTATTCGGGCTACCCGCGCGGCGGCGCGAATGAAGGCATCCATGTCAGCAATCTTACCGGCGGGCCGTACCGGCAACGTGTGTATCGTGCACGTGCGCGAGCAGTGTTTCAAAACAAAGGCATGTACGGCCAGTATCGCGCGGTCGGGCATCCGGTGGTGTGTGCGGTAACGGAGAGCATGGTCGATCTCGCGGCCGATGCGGTGGGCATGGACCCAGCTGAATTCCGGCGGCGCAATTACATTGCGGACAACGCGTACCCCTATACCACCGCCAGTGGCGTGACCTTTGAGAAACTTTCGCAGCATGAGTCGCTGGACAAGCTTCTCGCGTTGATGGATTACAAGACGCTGAGAGCAGAGCAGGCCGCGCTGCGCAAGCAGGGCGTGTATCGCGGCATCGGCCTTGCAAGTTTTGTCGAAAACTCCATGTCGTCTTCAGCCACCTATGGACAGGGCGGGGCATCGATAGCCTCGCAGGACGCCTGCACCATACGGCTGATGCCGACGGGCGGCATCACCGTCGCCACCAGTCTCACCGAATTCGGACAGGGCGCGCACGCGGTTGCCGCGCAGGTGGCGGCAACCGCGGTGGGTGTTTCCATCGAACACGTGCGTGTGATCATGGGCGATACGGAGAGCACGCCGTATGGCGGCGGCAACTGGGGTTCGCGCGGCACTGGCATCGGCGGTGAGGCAGTACTGCAAACGGGCAAAGCGCTGCGCGCGAACATTCTTAATTTCGTGGCGCGCCTGAGCGAATCCGAGGCGTCGCTGCTGGACGTGCGCGACGGCAATGTGGTGGATGCCGCCAGCGGCGAGCTCAAAATGTCGCTGGAAGAAGTGGCGCGTACCGCGTACTTCCGCACTGAACAAGTGCCCAAGGATTATCAACCCGAACTCACCGTCACCCGCAGCTTTGCGCAGAAACACTATGCAGGCGTATTTACCAACGGCATCCACGCCAGTTACCTCGAGGTCGATCCCGAAACCGGGTTCGTCACGCTGCTTAAGCATTGGGTGATCGATGATGCCGGTACCGTGGTCAATCCACTGCTGGTGGATGAACAAATTCGCGGTGGCGTGGTGCAGGGCATCGGCGCAGCGCTGTTTGAACAGTGCCTCTATAGCGACGAAGGGCAATTGTTGAACGGCACACTGGCCGATTACCTGGTGCCGATGGCGGGCGAAATGCCGGATATAGTTGTGGGGCACACGTATTCACCGACCAAGGTCTCGGAACTCGGTGCGCGCGGCGCGGGCGAAGCCGGCACGGCGGGCGCACCGGCCGCATTGATGAACGCCATCAATGATGCGCTAAAGCCGTTCAAAGCGCGGGTGACAGCGCAGCCGTTTACGCCAGAGCGTATTTTGCGCGCGCTGGGAAGCGTCTCTGCGTGAGAACAGCCGCCGTAGCGCTGCTGTTTTTGGGATTAGCGGCGTCCACAAAAGCCGCAACCTTCACCGCGCAAGTTATCGCCGTAATCGATGGCGACACCGTCATCGTGCAACAGGCGCGCAAGAAAACCACGATCCGCCTGGCGGGCATTGACGCGCCGGAAAAATTGCAGGCGTTCGGCCCCGCATCGCGCGAGACACTGGCGGCGCTGGTGCTGCGCAAGACAGTGCGCGTTACCGCCAAAACCGTGGATGACTACGGGCGCGTGGTTGGCGTGTTGCAGTCCGGACGCGTCAATGTGAACGAGGAACAACTGCGTCGCGGCATGGCGTGGGAATATTCACACCACCATTCCGACAAGGCGTTGCTTGCCTTGCAAGCGGAGGCGCAGCGCGCACGGCTCGGTTTGTGGGCGAGCGCCAACCCCGTGCCGCCGTGGGATTTTCGCAAAGCGCACGCGCCCACGCGCGCGCTTGATGCGGCAGCCGGCGCCTGCGGCAAAAAGCGCTATTGTTCGCAGATGGTGACGTGCGAGGAAGCCCGATATTATTTTACCCAATGCCGCATAAAAACTCTGGACAAAAACGGCGACGGCGTGCCGTGCGAAAATCTGTGCAGGCCGAAGGTGCGTTGACGGTGTAGATGGCAGGTAGCAGATACAGGATCAATAATTGTACTGTGTTACATACTGATTCCCTCCCCTTCAAGTGTTAGCCCTGAAGGGGAAGGAGTTTCTGGACGCCGTGCTGGACATTTTATAACACAGTGCAAATAAGTGATTCCACGCAAACGCATCGACATCGGTTGGGCTGACCTTGCGAGCGGCGTGCTGGCGTGCATGGCGCCGGGTGATGCTTCGGCGGTGCGCGCAGGCATGGAAGCGGCGTGGGATGCGCGTGCCAACCTCGCGTGTTTGTCGGTGCGCAGCGGATTTGATGCGTGCGCAGCCGAGGCGACGCGCGCTTTTTCCCGCTTGATTTATCTGCCCGCGCACGAGGGCATGAGTGGCGCAGACATCGGGCGGCTGGCTGAGGCAATGGCCGAATTCGAGCAGCAACACAAGGCGCCGGCACATCAACAGCGATAGACAGGATGAACAGGATTAACAGGATAGACCAGGATGAAGGTTTTATCCTGTTGATCCTGTAAATCCCGTCGATTAGAAGTGCCGTGACGCGGTAACCGGTTTGAGCGCCGGGTCGAGCTGCAGTTCGAGCAGGGTGTTTTGTTTGAGGTTGCTGCCCAGATGAGCGAGCGCGGTATCCATCTGCGTTGCGGTGGCGGCGGCGAGATAGCGCCAGTCATAGAGCTTTGCCAGGCCGCTGAAATCAAGCACAGGCGGTTCAATGGTAAATGATTTCAACGGCCCGCCGGCGAGCCGCGAGGCGGCTTCATTTAACGTGGCATAGCGGCGATTCGCCAATATCACCAGCAAAATGTTTGTGCCGTGATGCGCAGCGGTCCACAAGGCTTCAGAGGCATACAACGCGGACCCATCGCCGATCACCGCGACAATTTGGCGCTTATTTTTGCCCGCAGCCTGTGCGATAGCCGCACCCACTGAGGCGGCGAGTCCCCAGCCGATGCCGCCGCTGCCGTTGATCAGATACTCGCCGGCTTTGAGTTGCATCCACTGGCGCACATCCGAGGTGGAAAGGCCCGATTCATCGATCCAGATTGCGTCGCCATATTTTTGCAGTAATGCATGAATCGCCAGTGTCGGATGCAGCACGCGTGGTTTACGCGCGGGCAGAGCGAGTGCTGCGCGTGCAGGCTGGCGTCGCCTGCTGCGCGAGCCGAGTGCTGCCGTAATCGCGGCGAGCGCGGGTTTCAGGTGGGTCACCGTCGCCAGCGCGTATTCTCCATCCGGCGCGGTGGCCGACGCATCATGGCCCAGCCACGCTTTCGGTTGCGGCAGTTGCGCTTCGCTGTAGAGCGTATTGCGCAGACCACGGCCACCGACGAAAAGCAGTGTGTCGTGCGCGGCAAGGCGATCCGCCACCTGCTTCAGATTCGGCGGCAGATACCCTGCGTACGCCGCTGAGCTGCTGGCGATAGGCAGCACGCCGGTGTAGGGTGCGGCATAGACCGGCGCGCCCAGCGCCACAGCGAGTGTTTCAAGTTCGCTGCTGGCGTTGTCCCAATGCACCTCTTCGGCGGCGATGATGGCGGGCGTTTTCGCGGCGGCGAGAAATTTTGCGTAGGCGCCGACTTGATCCTGCGCCAGCGTAGCCAGCGACATCGGCGTTACGGTCGAGGGCTTTGCGTCAATAGCGGTTTCCAGCAGGTCCGGCGGACAGATCAGCGCCACCGGGCCGAACGGCGGCGTCAGGGCCGTGCGCAATGCGCGGCGGATATTGGCGGCGGCATCAAAGGTGGTGTTGAGCATGAACACCGCTTTGCACACTGCGCCCGCCATTTTCTCCAGCGGGCCCCACAGTATCGGATGGGTATGCAGAAAGCGCCGGTCTTGCCCGCCGACCAGCACCAGCAGCGGTGTGCCCGCGATGCCTGCGGTGTAGAGCGTGCCCATGCCGTTGCCAAGGCCAGGTGCGACATGCAGATTGACCACGCCCAGCGAGCGCGTGGCGCGCGCGTAGCCGTCGGCCATCGGCACCGCGGAAACTTCCGACAGCGCGACCACGTAGTTGAGTTTGTTGCGCTGCTCGCAGGCCTTGACCAGCGGCAGCTCCGTGGTGCCGGGATTACCGAAGATATGCGAGACCCCGTTTTGCTCCAGTGTTTGCAGCAGAAATGCTGATATTTTCATTTAATAACAATAACTTATGTAATGTTTTTAATCGGCGCGCATGCCGCTGTCTTTGACGACTTTGGCCCAGCGCTTCGCTTCGGATTGAATGAATGCGCGAAACTCCGCAGGTGAATTCGCTACGACATCGGTCGCGTCTTTGGCGAAGCGATCCACCATCTCAGGCGCGCGTGCCGCTTTGACAATAACGTTGCTGATGGCGTTGACCAGCGCGGGTGGCGTCGAAGCGGGCGCCAGCACACCGACCCAGCTTGCGAATTCATATCCAGGTACTGCTTCTGCGGCAGAGGCAATTTGGGGCAACGCGGGCAGACGTTTGCTGCTGGTGATCGCCAGCGCGCGCATGCGCCCCGCGTTGACGTGCGGCATCACCGCGCTCACGGCGAGCGCGCTTAAATCCGCTTCGCCGCCCAGCACTGCGGTGAGTGCGGGGCCGCCGCCTTTGTACGGAATGTGCAGCATTTTTACACCGGCCATGCCCGCCAACAATTCCACGGCGACATGCAGGTTGCTGGCGTTGCCCGACGACGAGTAAGTGATTTTTCCCGGCTGTGCTTTCGCCATCGCAATCAGTTCCCTGACCGTCTTCGCCGGCACCGACGGATGCACCACCAGTAAATACGGCGATGTGACAACCAGCGAAATGGGCGCAAGGTCCTTTTCGTAATCGTAAGACATCTTGCCCAGCATCGACGGGTTAATCACCATCGGCAGCGATTGCAACAGCAGCGTATAGCCGTCGCCGGGGCTGCGTGCCACCATCTCGCTGCCTACGCTGGTCAAGCCGCCGGTGCGGTTATCGATGATCACGGTGTGTCCGGTTTGTTCGGTCATCTTTTGTCCGAGCAGGCGGCCTACCACGTCGACGATGCCGCCCGGCGGCACGGGAACGACCATGCGTATGGGTTTGACGGGATAGTTTTGCGCGTTTGCGGTGCAGGCGATTGAGAACGCTAGAAGCGGGAACAGAGATCGCAGATTCATGGTTGTATTTTCGCAGATGCTGATTGGTGTTCTCATCGTCTTTTTACCGCCATCGGTTTAAAGAGTATAGCGCTGGCTCGGACGCCCCCGCAACGCCGCAATGAATCCTTGCGATCGCATCCCTTTGGTGAGAAGCAGCTTGTCGGGGTGGGTGGTCACAATAAGCCGGACAGATTGTCAGATTGCCCGGCAACCATGTCTGTAAACAAGCCTGCAAGGAGAAATACTCATGCCAGTGCAAATTCCTCGACCAGTTGGTGTCGCGCCTTTTCGGCAAAACGTTGGGTACAACTTGACCGTAGGTAGTCGTAGATCCCTATTGCAATATAATGGAAGTATGATATCATATGGCAAAGTATTCAATATGATATAAATATTACAATGGCTGCCATATTAATCATAGGAATAACTGTGCCCGTGCCCAATATCCGCATTACCGATCATCTGTATAGACGGCTTGAAGCGCTGGCAAGCGGATTTGATACTCCCGCCCGCGTAATTGAGCGGCTACTAGATGAACACCATCCGCTTCAAGATGAAAACCTGGTGCCAGCGCTAGCGGCCACGCCGCCTCGGAAGCCGAAATTGATTTTCTATCCGCAAGATGAAGCGGCGTTCAAAGAACTCCTTCTGGAGAGTCAGCAGGCCCACGTCCGTTTGCATAAGAAGGACGGAACTGCAGAATTCAAGACGTGGGATGCTTCGCGCTTTACCACAACTTCCAATTTACGAGCTAATCTTTGGTCGGGGTATCTCAGGGGTTGGGCCGATAGAGGAATCGTTAAGGCTGAGTTTGCGATTGATCCGAAGGACCTGGAGTGAAAACAGTGGATAACTTCAAGCGCGAAAAAATCATCGACCGCCTACCAGCCCGTGGAAACTCTCTCGCCCGCCTTGGGGCGGGATCGTGAAGTGGAGATGTGTAGATACGTATGCTCCGACGGCGAAAGAGCATTACTGTGATTTCTTCAGACCGATGACCTGCATGAGTTTTGCGAGTTCGGCATCTTCCTTCGCCATCAGCGCGCCAAATTCAGCGGCGGGCATGAACGCAGGTTTCACGTAAAGCTTTTCGCTGGCACTGGTGAACTCGGCGCTGTGCACCGTCTGCCGTATGGCGTTTTCCAGCATCGCGATCACGGCTTTTGGTGTGCCCTTGGGCACAGCAATGCCGCGCCACGCATCGATTGCGACCCGGTGGCCGAGTTCCTGTGCGGTGGGCACATCGGGCAGCAGTGCGTCACGCTGCGCCGACACCACCGTGAGTATGCGCACGGCGCCGGCTTTCAATTGCCCGGCGATCGCACCGGGCAGCAGTACCAGCACATCCACATGACCGCCCATCAGCGCCGGCACCACTTGTGCTGCGGCGTAAGGCACGTCGTTGCCCTCGGCGCCGGCGCTCTTGAACAAGGCCACGCTGGTGATGTGGGTGTGGCTGCCGATACCTGAATTGGCGACGGTGATCTTGCCGGGTTGTGCTTTCATGTCGGCAACCAGTTCCTGAAACGTTTTCCATTTCGCCGCTGCGCGCACTGCGATCAGCGGTGATTCGATCAGCACACGCGCCACCGGGTCGAAAGCTCTGTAGTCAATATTCATTTGTCCGGAATGAAACGCGGTTGAAACCGAGTTGGAATTCCACACCAGCGCGTAGCCGTCGGCGTTGCGTCCGGCCACATACTTATAGCCGATGGCGCCACCCGCACCGGGACGATTCACCACGATGACGTTGGCGCCGAGCAGCTTCGACATGCCCTGCGACAGCAGGCGCGCGGTGACGTCGGCAGATGAGCCGGCGGGAAACAGCACGGTCATTTCGAGGTTGGTGCGTTTGGGGTAGGGGTCCTGGGCGTGAGACGAAGGCGCGCCAAACGCGATTGCGAACAAAGCAAGACGAAACATCCACACCGACCCGTCATTCCGGCGTACGCCGGTATCTCCTTCCCCTTGGGGGAAGGTAGGATGGGGCATGTCTTCCTGGCGAAGCCTATTATTCAGCGGCTGGCGCCGTTTGCACGCACTGGATACTGGCGTGCGCCAGTATGACGGTATTGAGTTATTGGCGATTTTCATTCTGTATACCCCGTTGAATCAGGCAGTTGGGTCTGCCAGAATTTCCGCAACTTCCACGCGCCGCCCCTCATGCGCCGAGCGTATGCCCGCGCGCATCACCGCCAGCGACAGCGTGGCTTTCTCACCATCGACTTCGGGCGCGCCTTGTCCGCGCACCGCAGCCGCGAATTCCTCCAGTTGATCGACGAACGTGTCGATCTTGCTGTAACCCACGGCTTCGGGTTTTTGCGCGCCGCGTTTCAGCCAGCGCAAGCCGCTGTGCAAATCATAATACGCACTCGCGTCCTTGCCATAGATGTTCATCAGATAGTATTCGGATGCCGAAGCGTAACTCGCATTCACCGTGGACAGCGCGCCGTTTTCATGTTCAAGAATCAGGCTCGCGACATCGGGATTATCACCGGGCAGCACCAATTGCGCCGAGCGCCCGCTGACCGCTTTCACTGGCCCCATCAGATAAGTGAGCACATCGACATAGTGAATGCCGATTTGCAGCATCACGCCGCCGGGCATGCCCGACGCCTGATAGCGCCATGAACTCAGATCTATTTTGCCGAGCCGGTCGCGGCTGATATTGCTCTCGGCATTGACCAGTGTGCCGAATAGGCCGGCGTCGATTTGTTGCCTGATCCAGCGGAACTGGCCTTCGCGCCGCCGCTGGTAGCCCATGCCCAGCACCACGCCCGCTTGGCGGCAGGCCTCGGTCAGCGCGCGGCCATCGGCCACGGTATTGGCGATGGGTTTGTCGAGGAACACATGTTTGCCAGCCTGCGCCGCGGCGATGGTGGTTTCTTTGTGAACGCTGTTGGGCGTGGTGTTAATGATGGCATCGATACTGGTATCCGCGAGCAGGGCCTCGTACGAGGGCGCCGCGGCACACGAATATTTTTTCGCAAAAGCGTTGCGTTTGTCCTGCGAGCGTGTGTAGCACGAGACGATGTTGATCTTGTCCGTGCGCTTGATCGCATCGGCCAGCACGTCGGACCACCAGCCCATGCCGAGGCAGGCGACTTGTATTGGTGTTGTGGAGGTCATTTATTGTCTAACAAAAACCCCGCCCCTATCGCCGCCAGCGCCGTGCGGGCGACACGATCATCGAATTCCCAGGTGCCGCCCGACACACCTATACCGCCGATGCATTCGCCAGCAACAATGATCGGATAGCCGCCTTCGGTGGCGGTCCAGCGGCCGGGACCGGCGGCGAGTGCCAGGCCGATGGCGTGCAGCGTGTCCAGTTCCTGCCCTTGCGCGCCTTTGGCCGTGGTCGGACGCTTGTTCGATGCTGCGCAGATAGCCTTGGTAGTGGATGAATGAACCGTATGAAAGCGCCCGCCATCCATGCGCTCCAGACTGATTAAATTACCCCCCGCGTCGGCTATCGCTACCGCTATCGGCACATTTTCCTGTTCCGCGATGCCCATCGCGGTGGACATCATTTTTCGCGCGCCGGCGAGTGTCAGGCGCTTGCTGTCCGCTACGTACGTCATGGTCCTGCTCCCGATGATTGAAATTCAGCTGAGCGCGCAGTATACCGAAGCCCGCAGGCGTTAACTTCGTTCAGACAACGGCACCCGGAACCACGCCACGATTCCCAGCACGAGCAGCGCCGCGGCCACCCACACCATGACGCGCCACGGGCCGCCGCCACGGCGCAGGATTTCGACATTGTTCACGTAAACGGTTTCGCAGGCGCCGTTGCCGGTGTCCGAGCGCACGATGCTGGTGCCGCGCCGGAACGGCTGGCCGCCGTGATTGTGGGAATACTCGGCAAGGTAGCCGCGAAAGTGTATCTGGTCGCCGACGCGCACCGAGCGCAATTGCCGCGCGAGCGCTGCGTCATCGGTTAAGATATGGTTATTGGATATCGCCGCTTCATCAAAAGCGGCCATCGCAGCTTGCGATGAGGTCTGCCAGTAACAGGTGAATTGCCCGCTGGAAAAATCGATGTCGCGGTAGCTGCCGCTGATGGCATTGCGGCCCCAGATCACGCACAGGTCGACCACGTTCAGGTGATCATTCGACTCGCGATGCAGGTAATCCGTCCAGCTGCTGCTGTCGTGCCGGCTCACCACCAGTCCGTGCAGGTCGTAGCTGTACAAGGGGTCGATGCGGTAAGTCACACCACCAACAGTGGCGGTGAGTGGCGCGTGCTGCACCTGCACCTGTTCCGGCTCCTGCCGCAGGCTTTCCACCAGCAGATCGGGTCGAGGCAGCGCATGCCGCTGTGACAATGCTGCGATCAGCAGCACCAGGCCGCAGATCAGCAGCGTCTTGACGTGGGTGCGGGACATCGGCGGCGCTGCTGGAATGGCTCATCGAATACGACTTCATACTCCAAGCTGCGCCCGCCCATGCGCGGGCCGGCTCAGCGCATCCGGCGCCTCATAAGGCTGGTGGCCTTCGACTTGCGCGGCGTAGAGCACGCGGCGGCTTTCGGGATCGAAGCCGTCACGGCGATGCACGGTGGCGCGGTTGTCCCAAACCACCACGTCACCTTTGTTCCAGCGATGAGTGTAGCAAAAGCGCGGCTGTGTGCCATAGGCCCACAGTTCATCGAGAAACGCCTCGGAATCTTCCAGCGTCATGCCATTGACGTAGGCCGCGTGCCTGCGGCCCAGGAACAGAATGTTGCAGCCGGTTTCGGGATGCGTGGAAATAATCGGATGGCTGGGGCCGGGGGCTAGGCGTATATCGTCGGACAATGAGGCGCCGGGCCGCAGCTTCATCGCGGTGTCCACGATATTGCCCTGCTTGATGGTCTTGCCTGACAAACGCCGCTTGTAGTCGGCGGGCAGTGCGTCGTAAGCCGCATAAGCGTTTAAAAACAATGTGTTACCGCCACGATCCTGTGGCGGCACTTCCATCGCCACCAGCATGCGCGCGGCGGTGGGGCGCTCTTTAAATGAGAAGTCTGAGTGCCACACGATTTCGCCATCACCGAGGATGCCCACTGGTTTGCCGTTCTCGCGCACATTGGTGACGACAGTGACTTCGGGCGGCAGCTGGAATAATTGGTTGGCGGTGCGCTCTTCGAGATTGCGCTGATGCAGGCCCGATGAACTTACCGGCGTGCCGAAACGCTTGACCAGTGTCACCAGGTCTTCTGCGGTCAGGGTTTGCGCTTTAAAAACCAGCAGCACATGATGCAGCCACGCTTGGTGCAGTTGTTTGAACGTGATGTCATTCAGTTGCCGCAGATCAAGCCCGTGCACCTGCGCGCCGAGCGCGGCGTTCGCAGCAATGATTTCATATTCAAGCACATCATTTTCCGGGTGTGTGGTAGCTGTCACGATGCTGCCCTCAGGGTAAATTTGTTCTATGAAATTTATGATGAAAATCAATGACGGTAGAGTGGGCACGCTTTTGTGCCCACGCGGATACCAAACCGCGTGGGCAGACGATAAACCTGTCCGCCCACGCTATTCTCTGAGAACAAATTTACCCTGATGCTGCCCTCCAGTGCATTAATCGAATGCTTTTGATCCCAGCAGTGCTTCACGGAAGCGGTTCTTGATATGCACGCCATCGCGCAGGCGGATCGACAGCGGATAACGGTTGGCATTCACTTTGATACTCAAAAATACCGGCCCTGCCGTATGGTAAAGCGTGGGTATCCAGGCTTTGACTTGTGCCAGCGTAGACACCGTGCCGGTTGCCGCAAAGCCTGCCGCTTTTGCCACGCCCGCCAGATCAACACCGCGACTGGTATGTGTGGGTTGGTTGCCCGTTTCGCTGTACAGCTCGTTGTCGATGATGGCGATGGACAGGTTGCGAATTTTTTCTGCACCGATGGTGGCGAGTGAACCCAGGCCCATCAGCATTTCACCATCGCCGGTGATCACCAGCACGCGGCGCTTCGGCTGCGCGAGCGCGAGCCCTACACCGATCATCGCGGCGCCGCCCATGCCGCCCCACATATAGAACGTGTTGGGATGATCGAGCGTGCCGGCATCGTAGGACGAAGAGCCCAGGCCGGTGACGAGCAACGCATTGCCGCGTTCCGTCAGTATGGTTTTGACGGCTGCGCGGCGATCGAGTGTGGATTGTTTTGCCATGTTATTTGCTCCAATCCTTGAATCCGACTAAGCGTTGTCCGATCAGCACAGCCACCGGGCGGCAGGTCTGAAATGCCATCATTGCCGAGGCAAACACGGTTTCACCGACTAATGCGGCTTCGTTTACGTGGTTTACCACCACGCCCACATCGCCAAGCACTTTCGCCGTGCTTTGTCCCATCGGCAGTTGCCACGGATTGAATTCGCCCCATTCGCCGCGCATGGTCACCAGCGTCAGCAGCGGAAAACGGCATTCGCGTATGGTGCCCAGCATGTTAATGCAGTTGCCCACGCCCGATGACTGCATCAGCAGCGCCGCGCGCTCACCGCCCAGCCAGGCGCCGGCGAGCATGGCGACACCTTCTTCCTCGGTGGTCAGCGAAATCGCGCGCATGGTTTTGTCGGCGTGACAGCTATGGATGAGTTTGGTGTGACCGGCGTCGGGCACATAGGCGACCTGGCGTAGGCCGAGTTGCCTGAATACTTTGTAGATGTCCAGCGGCCAGCTTGGCGCTGCGGTTTTTCGTAATGCTTTCAACTGAAATCTCCGTTAAACGAAAATAAAACTTCAAAAACATTTAGCCACAGATTTCACAGATGAACACAGATAACTTCAAATGCAAAAGCGCAGTGGGTTTAATCTGTGTTCATCTGTGAAAGCTGTGGCAAAAAAGCCCTTGAACTTAATCCATCTTCACCCCAGCCGCCTTGATCACCCCAGCCCAGCGTGCAAAATCGTCCTTGATGATTTTCGCGAACTCCGCCGGGCTGTTGCCGACGATGTTGGTGCCGGACGGCTCGAAGCGGTTGCGTACTTCGGGCAGGAACAGTATGCGCCGCGTTTCCTGATACAGCTTATCGACGATAGCCGGTGACGTCTTCGCAGGGGCGAGCAGGCCGTACCACAGATCCGATTCAAAGCCCGCCAGTCCCGGCGTCTCGGCCACCGCGGGCACCTGGGGCAGCGAGTGCGAACGCTTTTTGCTGGACACGCCTACCACACGCACTTTGCCGCTCTCAATCAGAGGCGTTGCCGTCAGTATGCTGACGAACATGAATTTCACTTCGCCGCCGAGCAAAGCCACCAGCGCCGGTGATGCGCCCTTGTAGGGTATGTGTGTCATGTCGAGCCTGGCCATGGTGCGCAGGCTTTCGCCGGCGAGATGCGCGCCGCCGCCGTTGCCGGATGAGCCATAGTTGAATTCGCCCGGTCTGGATTTGATCAGCGCCACCAGTTCTGCCACCGATTTCGCCGGCACGGCAGGATGCAGCAACAAGGCGAAGGGCAGGGTAGCGGCTTGCGTGATCGGCGCGAAATCACGCAGCGGATCGAAGCTGATTCTGCCCAGATGCGGATTGATGACGATAGTGGCATTGGTGTTGAACAGCAGCGTGTGGCCGTCAGCCGGCGCCTTGGCCACGATGTCGGTGCCGATGTTGCCGCCGCCTCCCGCACGGTTGTCCACAATCACCGGCTGGCCCCAGGTCTCGGTGTATCGTACAGCGATGGCACGCGCCATCAAATCGGTACCGCCACCCGGAGGGAATGGAACAATCATGCGGATCGGCCGGGAAGGATAGTTGACCTGGGCATTTGTCCATCCCGTGGTAAAGATGCATGCGATGAAGGCGTACAACAGCGCCGCACAGCAGCTGGCAGGCGCAAGAGAAAAATTCATGGCATGAATACGGGTGACCCGGCAGTGACAAGCAGGTAAGTGCGCGCAAGCGTGATGCTGAACTATACCGCAGATTGCGCGGCAACCGCTGCGCCACCGCTGGCGGGTGCGATTCAAAGTGACATGGAGGAGTCGAAATTTATACAGCGCAAAGAAACTCCTTCCCCTTCAGGGCGTGGGCATCTACACAACTACACTTCACAGTTCCCTCTCCCCGTTTCCGGGGCGAGGGGGTTTCTTTGAGATGTGTAAATACCGATGCCCTGAAGGGGAATGGACTTTCCATGGGGGAGATGTCCAGCTTCCACATCAGTTTGAACCGCACCCGCCGCTGGCAGTGCATGCCGTGTGCTGGTAAATTGCGGTCATGATAAAAAAATTTAACACTTGGACGCTGCTGGTCGCTGTGAGTGTGGCGAGTGTAGGTGTTGTCGCCGGTGCGCAAGCGCAGCAGTTTCCGTCGCGGCCGATCCGGCTGCTCTCCGGATTCGCGCCCGGCGGGGCGACCGATATCGCCGCGCGCGTTGTGGCGCAGAAGCTGACGGAATCGCTCGGCCAGCCGATGGTTGTGGAAAATCGTCCCGGCGCCGCAGGCAATATTGCTGCGGAGATGGTCGCGCGCGGCGCGCCATCGACTGTCGCCACAGTGAGTGGCGAAGCGCAACTGATGTTCAGTTCGATTGCATCGATGCTGTCGCAGATTCAGCAGGGCCGCTTGCGCGCGCTTGCGGTGTCTTCAGCAAAGCGCAGCATCGTGTTGCCTCACGTGCCGACGGTGAGCGAAGAAGGCTTGAAAGGTTACGAAGCAAGCTCGTGGTATGGTTTGATCGTGGCGGCAGCAACGCCGCCCGCCGTTGTATCGCGTTTGAGCACCGAGACGGTGAAAGCGCTGGCGCTGGCGGATGTGAAGGAACGCCTGTCGGGTCAGGGCATAGAACCGGTGGCCGGTGGCGCGGAGGATTTTCGTAAGTATGTGCTGGCGGAAATTCCCAAGTGGGCGAAGGTGATCCGCGATACCAAAATTCCTCCGCAATGATTTTTTATGTAAGTATCTGTTTTTAAACAATTTTATTGAATAACTCTATGTACGTCAAATCCATACCCGACAACGCTGAATTTGATTACGTCATCGTCGGCGCCGGTTCCGCTGGTTGCGTGTTGGCGGATCGATTGTCGGCGAATGGCCGGCATCAGGTGCTGCTGCTCGAAGCGGGCGGCCGCGACACCAGTTTCAACATCAAGGTGCCGCTGTACGTGGCGCATGTGCTCAACGATGAAAGTCTGATCTGGCCTTATATGACCGAGCCGCAAACACATCTCAACGGTCAGCCGCAGCGCTGGACGCGCGGGCGGGTGATCGGCGGTTGCAGTTCGATTAACGGCAATCTGTTCGTGCGCGGCGATCCGAAGGAGTACGAGCACTGGCGCGAGTTGGGCTGCGCCGGCTGGGGTTATGCGGACATGATGCCGTATTTCAAAAAGCTTGAAGATTTTCCCGAGGGCGATCAGGCAGTGCGTGGCAGCGGCGGGCCTATCCATTGCACGCCGCTGACGAAATTTGATCCGCTGTCGGATGCTTTTCTCGAGGCCTGCGGCGAAGCGGGCTACCGCAAACTGGATGACTATAACGACGGCAGCTACGAAGGCGCGTTTTATTTGCAGTATTCGACGCGCAACGGCTGGCGCAACAGCACGCCGGTGGGGTATCTCAATCCGTCTCTAAAGCGGCCGAATCTGACGGTGCTGCCGAATGCCAGCGTGACGCGCGTGATGCTGGAAGGAGACAGCAAGCGCGCCACAGGCATTGTCTATCGCATGGGAGAACTCAACCTTCAGGTCAAAGCGCGCCGCGAAGTATTGCTTTCTGCGGGTCCATTGGCATCACCCAGGCTGCTGGAATTGTCCGGCATCGGCAACAGCGCGTTATTGCAGAAGCATGGCATTCATGTGCAGCACCATCTGCCGGGCGTGGGCGAGAACCTGCGCGATCATCCGAATACGCGGGTCACCTATGAGTGCTCGCAGCCGATCACCATCAACGACGTGCTGCGCAGCCCGTGGCTCAAAATGAAGGAGGGTCTGCGCTTCATCTTCAAGCGCGAAGGGTTGCTGACGATTTGTTCGGCGACGGCGCAGATGAATCATCGCAGCAGCGACAAGGTGGCGCAACCTGATCTCGTACTGCGATTGCTGCCGCTTTCCGGCAAGGATCGTTATGCGCGTACCCCCGACAAGGGACTCGATCCGCATCCGGGTTTTACGCTCGGTGTCACGCTATTGCAGCCGCACTCGCGCGGCACCTGCCACATTCAGTCCAACGATCCGTTGCAGCAGGCCGCCATGGATCCGAAATATTTGTCGCACGAAGCGGATGCGCAGTTGTTTCTGGACGGCATACGCGTGGCGCGCAAGGTCGCGCAACAATCGGCGCTAAAATCACTGATAGTGCGCGAGACGAGACCGGGGCCGGATGTCAATGACGACGCCGGCTTGCTGGATTACATGCGCGGCACCATACAAACAAGCTGGCATATGGTGGGCACCTGCAAGATGGGCGTCGATGCCGATGTGGTAGTTGATCCGCAGTTGCGCGTGAAGGGCATTGCCGGACTGCGTGTGATCGATTCGTCGATCTGCCCGACGATCCCGTCGTCGAATACGAATATTCCGTCGATTGCGATTGGCGAGAAAGGGGCGGATATGGTGCTGGCAGCGGCGGGTGAGTGACCAGTTCAGATAATGTTGAAGTGAAGGAAATCAGATGAACGAAAAAATGGGTGTCGTCAGCCCCGAAGGTTTGCAACTGCGTTTGTTGAGCGGTGTCAGCCGTCACCTCGATACACTGGAGGGCAAGACTATCGGCGAGGTCTACAACAACCACTTCAAGGGCGAACAGATGTTTCGCGCCTATCGCCGGTTGTTGAAGCAAAAGTATCCGGGCGTGAAAATCATTCCCTACGATAAGTTTCCGACGATCTACGTCGGTGGTGATCCGGTTTCGCAACACAACGATGCAAAACAAGCGGCGGCGCTGGCCGTAGAGTGGGGTTGCGACGCGATTATCACGGGTAACGGTGGGTGAGGCACCTGCACCCCGGCCTCGGTGAGGCCGGCAGCAGAAGCCGAAAAACTCGGTATCCCGAGTGTGGTGATTACTACCACCGGATTTACCGTCATCGCCAAGGCAGCGGGCAAGGCGCAAGGCGTAACGGGGCTGCGCGTTGCCGAATATCCCGGTGCAGTTGGCGTTCATGCTGAAGCGCTGGTGGAAAAAAATGTAGAGGAGGTACTGTTTGAGCGGATCATCGATGAACTGACGCAGCCCAGAGTGGGTGAGATGCAAGACGCATCGACGGATTCCAAACGCGCCAACGCTATCGTTTTTGTAGGCACGTTTGACGAAATCAACGAGCACTTCAGGCAGCAGCTGTGGTCGGATGAGTTGCCGATTATTCCGCCTACAATGGAGCGGGTCGAGGCGTTTCTCAAGCACACCCGTCGTGCGCCGGATGAGCAAATTGCCGTTCTGCCGCAGGCAAATCTAGCTGCGACGCCGCGTAATATTGCCGCTAATGCGGTGATGGCGGGATGCCGTCCTGAACACCTGCCAGTATTGATCGCGGCGGTGGAAGCAATAGCGGACAATGACTACAACCTGAATAACATCGGCAGCACCTGGGGTGTGCTGCCGTTTCTGCTGATCAATGGGCCTGCCGCCAAAAAGCTCGGCATTGAAAACGGCGCGCAGCTCGTCAATAAGGGCGCCAATCCAGCGTTGGGCCGGGCGCTTGGGCTGATCATCAAGAATATCGCGGGCTACAAGCTGGGTCGCAACTACATGGGCACGTTCGGTTATCCGATGAATTTTGTGGTCGCTGAAAACGAGGACGAGTGTCCGTGGGAGCCGTATCACGTTGAACATGGCTTTGCTAAACAGGACAGCACTGTCACCGCCTGCGGCACGGTCACCTGGGGCTGGCCGCCAGCGATTTACGGCACACCGAATAAAACGGCTGCCGAGAGCGCGCTTGAATTTTTGAGTATCGAAGTGACCAAGAAGCCGTGCCTCGCGCGGCTGGTGGAACGCGGGCCGCAGGGTTTTAGAAACATGATCACCTTCCTACTTGCCCCGCCGATCGCCAAAGCACTGGCAAACGCGGGTTACACCAAGCAAAAAATCCGCGAGTATGTGTACGAACATGCCCGCGTGAGCAGCAAGGAACTGGAATTTCTGATCGAGTACGGGCACTCGGAGGCGTTCAAAATTTCCGACATGGTGGAACGCGGGCTGCTTCCCAAGGCGTATCTGGTGAAGCAGGACGAGTTGGTGCAGGTGCTGCCCAGTCCTGATGTGATCAACATTGTGGTTTGTGGTGATCCTGACCGCAACCGGGCGATGGTGCTGTGGGGTGGTTATGTGAGCCCGGTCACCAAAAAAATAGATATCGCACGTCATAATTCATAAAAACACATTAAAAACAAATACTTACGATAATGATTGAGCGCATAGAAATTTTTGTCACAGAACTGCCGGTGCGCGTGCAGCGCATCTTTTCCAGCGGCGCGTATGACACCGGCCCGGCCCGGCAAATTCTCGGCAAGCCGGTGCTGGTAAAAGTTTTCGCTGATGGCGTCGTCGGCTTTGGACAGATACGCCCGATTACGCCGGGTCATTTTTTGGCTGACACCACGCAGGGTATGGTTGCCGCGATCAAAGAAATTTACGGCAAAAATCTCATTGGCAAATCATTGTTTGATATCGAGTCAGCCAACGAGATGTTTGGTCTGCGGCTCGCGGGTAATCCGTGCGCGCGCGCCGTGCTTGATATTGCGCTGCATGATGCAATGGGCAAGGCGCTCAACGTGCCGGTGCATAAGCTGATCGGCGGCGCGTGCCAGCCGCGCATTCCGCTCGAATGGTCGGTGAGTCTGGCCAATGATGTTGAGACCATCGTTAACGAAGCGACGCGCGCGGTAAATGAGTTCGGCATCAAAGTGCTGTGCATCAAGGCCGCTGACCGGCGCGGCTGGCGGCAGGACGTAAAACACTTTGCAGCGGTGCGGCGCGCGGTGGGTGACGACGTGGTGATCGGTACCGATCCGAATACCGGTTGGTCACTGGCTGATGCCTTAAGTGCGATACACGCGATGCGCGAATTCGATCTCGGCTATATCGAGCAGCCGATAGAGCGTCGCGATCTGGCGGGTATGGCTGAGATTCGGCGGCAGGCGATGGGCGTGCCGGTGATGGCTGATGAATCCTTGTTCACGGTGCAGGATGCCTACGCGCTGGCCGAGGCGCGTGCGGTGGATGCGTATTGCATCAAGCTTTACAAGATCGGCGGCTTCACGCCAGCGAAAAAAATTGCTGCCGTGGCCGAGGCCGCGAATATCCAGCTCAACTGCGGCGGGCTGGCGGTGCAATGCCAGCTTGAAGCCGCGGCATCGGCGCACTTCTACGCCAGCACGCCGGAAAAACGCATGATGGGTGCAGCGGAATTTGTGATGGGACTGAATACCATAGGACCCGATCCCATCGTTCCGCAAACGGATTTCGTGGTCAAAGACGGGCACGTGAATGTGCCGACCGGGCCGGGCCTCGGCATCATGGTGGATGAGGCGGCGTTGAAGAAACACACGCTGTTGCACGAGATCGTGACGTGAGGGTATGTGAGTGTGCCGATTGATAGGCAGTCTTCAAGGACAAATCATCATGCAGAAGACCATTGTTTCCCGATGCTAATCTGAATCGGGTAATACGGGTTGCCGCGCATCCACCAGGAGAAACCAGCAATGACATCGACTGCGCCACACGGTTATGATCCACGGGAATTCAAAGCGCTGACTTTTTACGACGCGGTGCCGCGTTTGCGTGACGGCGCCGATACGCCGCGCGCGTATCTGGAGCGCTGCCTGGCAACCATCGCCGCGCGCGAGCCGGTGGTAAAGGCATTTGTGGTGCTGAACGAAGCGGGTGCGCGCACAGCCGCCGATGCCAGCAGCGCGCGCTGGAAGGCGGGTAATCCGCTGTCGGCTATCGACGGTATGCCGATTGCAATCAAGGACTTACTCGAAACAAAGGACATGCCAACTGAGATGGGCTGCGAGGCGTATCGCGGCAATTTTCCCAAGCGCGACAATGCCGCAGTGTGGGCGCTGCGCGAGGCGGGCGCGGTGATTCTGGGCAAGACGGTGACTGCTGAACTCGGCGGCACGCACCCGGGGCCGACCACTAATCCGTTCGATGTCGCGCGCACACCGGGCGGCTCGTCGGCCGGTTCCGCTGCTGCGATCGCGGCACGCATGGTTCCGGCAGCTTTGGGCACGCAGGTCGGCGGCTCGATCATTCGTCCAGCCGCGTTTTGCGGCAACTTTGCGTTAAAGCCGACGATGGGCGCCATCAATCGCGGTGAACGGCAAGCCACCAGCACGAGCACCACCGGCGTGCATGCGGGTTGCATCGAGGATATGTGGCAGGTTGCGATCGAGATTGCGCGCCGCGCCGGCGGCGATCCCGGCCGCCCCGGATTGTTTGGGCCTGTGGTTCCTCCTGCGGCTGCGCAGCCGGAGCGCCTGATCGTGCTGGAAAGTGCGGGCTGGGCCGGGTTGGATGGCGTCAGCCGCGCGGCGTTTGAAACGCTGCTGGAAAAGTTGCAGTCGGCCGGGGTCAGCTTGCTACGCCGTAACGACCATCCGTGGATCGAAGCGCTGGAGCAGACGCTACGCAACGCCAGCGACATCAGCAATGGCATCACGGCATGGGAAAACCGCTGGTATCAGGCGAACCTGATCGAACAGTATCCGCAGGGCGTCAGCGCGCGCCTCACCGCCACGGTCAAACGGGCGCAGGCGATGCGCCCTGACGACTACCGCGCGCTGCTGCTGGAGCGCGCAGCCGCACAGCAGTGCCACGCCATGCTGGCACCGCTCGCCGACGCCATCATCATGCTGTCGTGTGCGGGGCCCGCGCCGCTGTGGCCCGGCGACATGCCAGGCCAGCCGCTGGCGCCGCGTCCGACCGGTGATTCTGTTTTTAACACGCCCAGCTCGATGCTGTTCGCACCGGCGGTGACCATGCCGCTGCTGGGTGTGGGCGGCATGCCGGTGGGCGTGCAACTGATGGGCCAGCAGCATCAGGACGCGCGCATGACGGCGCTGGCACGCTGGATGCTGGGTGCGGTGGCGCCGGTGGTGGTGTCATGAATCCATTAACCGTGTGCATGGAGACGACACTATGTCAGTGAAAATACGCAAGATTGAAGCACGCGACGAAGCGCGAACGCTACATTGTCGTAACCGATGTTTCGCTTCTTGCCATGCCGCAACCGCGACTGCCTCGGATTTCGCGGCGCGCTTTTTTGCAGTCCGCGCTCTACGCTCCGGCTTTGCGGTGACAATAAGTTGCAACCCGGCGGCCTCAAGAATTCGCGTTAAGCTGCGCAATTCTGGATTGCCTGCGCTTGACAGCGTGCGGTACAGCTGCTGACGGTTTAGGTCGGCGCGCGTTGCGATTTTGGTTAATCCGCCTCGTGCTTCGGCGACATTGCGCAACGCCTGTAGAAATGCACTGGGGTCGTCTTCATGCGCTGCCGCGTTGATGTAGGCTGCCGCTGTTGCCGGATCGCGCAGGCGCTCCAGCATGCAGGGTCTAGCGAGAACTGCTGCCGGAACGTGTTCTTTGCTCATAAGCTCTCCAATACGCCTTTGCCGTCTTGAGGTCTGATTTCTGTGTTCGCTTGTCGCCGCCACAGAGCAGCAGCACCACTGCAATAATCCAAAGCAATTTTTTCTCGTTAGAAGCGGAGCTTTTAAAAGACTGCTTACTTCAGGCAGTCTAATTTCATCGATTCAATACGCCCGCTAAATCCCAGCTTCCTGATTAACTCCGGCTCTTTGGCGTTCGGAACAAATGAGACCGAGCGATCCTTGAACATGCGGTGTTCGAATACAGTAAGCGTAGCCTTCGGCCCGATCACCAGGCTGTCGATATTGCGGCGCATTTGCCGACCGCTCGCCTTATCGGTGCTTGCGATCACGATAGGACCCGCCATCGTAAACGTGTCACCCTTAAAGCTACGCTCATCGTAGAGTTGCGCCCAGCAGCCTGCGGATGCGACACCGAAGGAAACAGAGCTGATCCTGATGTTGGTCCCGATAGAAATTTCCTCGCCCGCGATGCAGGCAGGCTGCTGGCTGTATGACGGATTTACGGCGAGCAACGCGGCTGCAAGAACTGTGGTGTGACTCAGTTTTATATCATCTCCTTGTTGACAATTAGTCGCGCAACTTCCGCAAGCACACACTGGAAATTGTCCTTGAGGTTTGCAGTGTGCATTTTCCATTTGTGTTGTGTCCGTACGGCAGCACACAGAAAATGGGTTACCGTGTAGGGGATCAAATGCCCGACGTGGTATTTCCCGTATGGGCGTGCTATCCACCGGGTAGCGAGAGAACTGGAGGCGTAGTAGGTAGTTGTACTGTGTCGCAAAATAGATTCCCTCCCCTTCAAGGGGAGGGCTAGGGTGGGGATGGGGTGGCACGCCTTCACCCCACCCCCATCCCAACCTTCTGCTCCGCTTCAAGTGTGCCCTTGCCCCTGAAGGGGAAGGAGTTTTCGCAGAGATGCATGAGTTACTTTCTAACACAGTGCAATTAGAGGTATGCCGAGACACCACGACCGGCGCATGCGCGACCTGTGGCAATCAGATTCCCAGAGCCTTCAACTGCTTTTCAGGGTAGCGTGTGCCTGCGGTCACGTTGAGTGGAAACGCATCGCTCAAACGTTTGACTTCATCGGCACTCAGTGTGAAATCGAGCGCCGCACAATTTTGATCGAGGAAACTGCGGCGCTTGGTGCCGGGTATCGGCACAATGTCGCCGCCTTGTTTACCCTGTGCCAGCAACCACGCCAGCGCGATTTGTGCCGGCGTGCCGCGATGCGCCGCGGCAATATCTTCGATGGGTTTTAGCAAGCTGCTGTTTTTATTTATATTTTCAGCAGCGAAGCGCGGATGATCACGACGCCGGTCTGAGGGCAGCAAGGCATCCAGCGTTTTCATGGTTGCGGTCAAAAAACCGCGACCGAGTGGGGCGTAGGCCATCAAGCTCACACCCAACTCGCGACAGGTTGCAAGAATGTCGTGCTCGACATCGCGGCTCCACAGCGAATACTCGGTTTCAAGCGCGACTATCGGATGCACTTTGTGGGCGCGGCGCAGCGTCTCCGGCCCTGCCTCGGACAGTTGCAGATAACGCACCTTGCCTTGCTCGACCAGGCGCTTCATCGCGCCCACGGTGTCTTCAATCGGCACCGTGGCATCGACACGATGCAAGCCGTAGATGTCGATCACCTCGACGCCGAGTTGCTTCAGGCTTTTTTCACACGCCTGCGGCACGTAATCGGGATGGCCGCCGGTGAGCGCGGGCGCGCCGCCACTGCCGCCGCGCGCGCCCAGCGCGAGGTTGCCGAATTTGGTGGCGATCAACACCTGCTCGCGCTTGCCCTTCACCGCGCGGCCGACTAAGGCTTCGTTCACGCCGCTGCCGTAGGCATCGGAGGTCACGATCAGGTTAACCCCAAGATCCAGTGCACGATGAATGGTCGCGATCGACTCCGCGTCGTTGGGTTCACCGTAACTGATTGACATGCCCATGCAGCCCAAGCCCATCGCCGAGGCTTGCGGGCCACCATTGCCGAGCTTAATTTTGTGCATAGCGCTCCTTTTTGATTGTTAGGAATTACTTGACGTAGCTCACCGTCAAACTGCCCACGCCCTCGACAAAACCTTCCAGCTGATCACCGCGCTGTACCGGGCCCACGCCTGCCGGCGTGCCCGACATGATGAGATCGCCGGGCCGCAGGGTGATCATTTTCGATAGATACGAAATGGTCTCGGGAATATTCCAGATCAGTTCGGACAAATCGCCTTTTTGCTTGACCACGCCGTTAACCTTGAGCCATATAGCGCCTTTCGCCGGATGACCCACCATCGCCACGGTCTTGAGCGCGGTGCATGGCGCAGAATCGTCGAACGCCTTGCCCATTTCCCACGGGCGCCCCATTTTTTTGGCTTCGCCCTGCACGTCGCGGCGCGTCATGTCGAGCCCGACGCCGTAGCCGAATACGTGGTCGAGCGCTTTTTCGACCGGAATATCCTTGCCGCCTTTGCCGATCGCGACTGTCATTTCGATTTCGTGATGCAAATCCCTGGTGATCGCCGGATAGGCTATGGCCGCGCCATTCATCACGATTGCGTCCGCCGGTTTCATGAAAAAAAACGGCGGTTCGCGCTCGGGGTCGTGGCCCATTTCCTTGGCGTGCTCGGCGTAGTTGCGTCCCACGCAGTAAATGCGGCCCACCGGGAAAGCCTGATTGCTTTCGGCTACCGGCAGGGTGGTGATTCCGGGAAAATCTATGGCGTAGTTCATGGTTTTACTTTCTATGGTCAAAAAATTTAAAATCTGTTCGGTGGCTAACGCGTTTAATCCGCTGCTGCAGGCGCAAATGCCTTGCCCGGTTTCAAGGGGAGCGGTGTTCAACCGACACCCAAAATCCCTGCGGCATGCGGCTAAACTGTACCAGTTCAAAGCGCGCCAGAAACTTCGGCAGCCACCAGCTTGCCGGTTGCTGAATCAGATGCGCATTGCGCCCGTCCGAGAGCACTTTCGCCGCCGCGCCGGTATGCACGGTAAACACACCGACCCCCAGCGTGACACGCTGCAAATCATCCAACACATTGTCGATCAACTGCGGCTCTATATGCTCCAGCACGTCGATGCAGGCCACAAAACGGCACGCTTGCGCGGGCGCGCTCCATTCAGGAATCGCCGGGTCATAGTGGTGTATCGTAACCGGCCGTTGCGCGTGCTCTCTGAGAGTAGCACCTAGCCGGCCTTTGCCCGCGCCGTAATCCAGCAACTCCGTTACGCCCACGGCGTCCATTACCTGCGCCACCAGCGGCGCATACTCAACCGACGCCACCCCGTAATTCGGGTTCTTGTGCAGCTCTTGCTGCATGCGGCGATAGTCTTCGCTGATCAGCGTGTGTTGTGGTTGGTTCATGAAAGTCGGAAATGGCGCGGGTCACGCGTGAAAAGTGCGGGTAGCTTCGGCGCTGCGGGCGATTATCCCGGAATCGGTCTCACGGTCAATCACGCTGCGCGTTTAAGCAGTGGCCAGCGCACATCGATTTCGCTCCACGGCACGAACACTCGTCCGGCATCGTTCTTTTCGACCACTGTCCATTGCATCAGCGCCGTCACGTCCTTATGCACATTGCGGTAGTGCCGGTCGAGCCGCTTGGCGAGCGCGTAGATCGTCAGCGGCCCGGATGATTTCAGGGCTTCCACCAGTTCCCAGCGCTTGGGCGTGAACACTTCGCCGAATTGCGTCATTGAACGAAAGCCGATGCCGGCATACGGCTTCACCACACGACCAGCCTTGGCCGTTTTTAACGCCTCGCCAAAGCGCGCAAGACTCGCCTCGACGCTCTCCCCCACTCGCACGATCAGCACGCTCATGATTCCATCTCCTTCACATCCCGCAGAAAATCGTGTAATAGCGTTGGCACACCCTTAAACACGTAGCGCATTTCCGCGCCGTGAAGATGCCGGTGATCGCCCTTGCCGCGTTCGTTGTCGTAGCCCACCGCGCGCTCGCCATTCACCACATAGACCAGCCGGTATTTGATACGGTGCGTCGAAGGCCGCACCGCTCGGGGCACTTCCCAGATCACCGCCTCAATCACGCCTCGACCGTAGGCTTCTTTGATGCGGTAGAGCAATCGAGCCTTCATGGGGCTTATGTTGCCCTATAGTCTGGCGTATGTAAAGACTGACTGTCGGTCCTGCCGCAGAAGCGCCTTACGCGCGCCCCATGCGACAATACGCGCCCCACCTTTGCTGCTACCCGCGATGAGCGAATCCGTCAGCCTCTGGACCCTGTTTGTCAGCAGTTTTCTTGCCGCAACGCTGCTGCCCGGCGGATCAGAAGCCGTACTATTTGGCGTGCTGAAATTGCATCCCGGCCAGGTGGGGGCGGCACTGGCGGTCGCCACACTCGGCAATACGCTGGGCGGGTTATCCTCGTATTTAATCGGGCGCGTTATTCCGCAAACGACCGCGTTGAAGGGCTTGGCCACGCTACAACGTTATGGCGCGCCGGTTTTGCTGCTGTCGTGGGTACCGATCATCGGCGAACCTTTATGTGTGGCCGCGGGCTGGCTGCGTTTGAACCCGTGGTGGTCGGCGCTGTGGATCGCTGCCGGCAAATTTGCGCGTTATGGGGTAATCGCTTTTTTCTGATGTGAGTAAACGTAATTTATTGATTTTAAACGATATTATGTCTTGTGAATTATGCGATACCAGTGGCGGACAAGTGCTGTGGCAAAACACCAGCTTGCGGGTGGTTTACGTCGAGGAACCAGGCTACGCCGGCTATTGCCGCGTGATCTGGAACGCGCACGTCGCGGAAATGACCGACCTAGACGACACCAGCCGCGCGCACTGCATGGGCGTGGTTTTCAGCGTGGAATCTCTGCTGCGCGAGTTGCTGCAGCCGGCTAAAATAAATCTCGCCAGCCTGGGAAATTTCACGCCGCATGTGCATTGGCATGTGATCGCGCGCTTTCGCGACGATCCGCATTTTCCGCAAGCCGTCTGGAGCGCGCCCCAGCGTGAGGCGGTTACACGAGACGCGACCGGTCTGCCGCAGCGCTTAAGCGCAGGTCTCGCCAAGCGCCTGCTGCGCCTGCAACCGTGAACAGCTGATCGGGGCGCACTCCAAACATTACCTTTTCACCGCACATACCCGCTAAAGTGTGATTTGCTGCAATGCCGGAGAGATGCACGTCCGTTTAGGCTAGTCTGTGTCTGCCGCAGAAATGTGTCGTTCCGCAATACAGGAGCACCCTAGGAGTATCCAGACGCCCGCCCGCCCGCGCTGCAATTTACCGATAGCGCAGGCTGCGCGCGCTGGATAACCACGTTGCCGATCACCAATGTGCAACACGCGCAGCAACTGTTGTCGGAACAGCTCGCGGCGCCGACGGTTTCTCAACTGCCCACGCTGGAGCGGCTGAAAATACTCGAGGCGCTCAGGGAAACCGTGCTGTTCGCACAGGCTGAATTGGCCAAGCGCTACATCGGTAAACCGCTGCCGCTGGATCAAGCCGATGCCAAAGCGTGGGTTTGTGTCATGGGACTGTGGCGCGCCTACGGTGCGGCCTATCGCGTTTGCCTCGATGCCTAGCGCGCGGGTGATGTTGCGCTGGCGCCGCATGCTGCGCTGCTTGCGCACCGCGGCGCTCGGTTTGTTTGAACACTATCACCTCTACCGCGAGCCGGATGCCGCCAGCTGGCACGGCTTTCACGAATTGTTTGCCTGCGCCGAAGAGCACGGACTCTCACGCCTGCGCGTGCGGGATACTTTCGCCGGGCGCGACGCCGACGCGAGTTGTGCTGAAGCCTACGTGCAGGGGCTGCTGGCGAATCTCGCCAATCGGTTTGCACTGTCGGTGCGGCAGATGGCGTTTTTGCGGCGCTGGCTGGAAAAATGGTGTTCGCTGGTGGAGCTGTCGCGCTTGCCGCTGCCACCCGCGCCCATCCCGCCGCTGGCGGTGGATTTCGCCAAAGATGAAGCGCCGGGTTTGGCGGCGCAGGTTGCGGCTGCGCCTTCCACACCTTATCTTGAGCTGGAGCCGCTATCCAAATTGCTGCGTCAAACCATCAATCTGTTAAAGCAAGGGCAGACGCCGGGTCAACTGGGGCTGGGTGATGACGCGCGTCAGCCTGCTTGTGAAAACCTGATTATGCTGCTGTATTTGCAGTGGTGCCGCGCCGGCACGCTGCGCGCCGAGGTACACCGCGCCGCCGCCGCCGATCCTGCCGAGGTATGTTTTGGCATCCCCGATGCTTTCAAGCTGGTGGGCGGCGATGACCGCACCCGGCAGGAAGTCGAAATCAATGCAGTCGACAAATGGGAACTCGACCATCTCGGGTTTTCCATGCGCCTGTCGTCTACCGGCTCGGCATTGTGCAGTGGCTCAAAGTCGATAGCCGCAACGAAACCTTGTGCGGCGTGCGGCTGTTTCCCGGCGTGCCGCAAACGATCAAAGTACGCCCGGCGAATTTCAACATAGCCAACCGCCAGGAACAGGAGCCCGCGCTGCTGCTACCCGAAATCAAATTGCCCGCCGCGCCGCTGTCGATTATTTTGCCGGTGGGCTGGTTTCAGAGCGGGCGCATCATCGAAATTTACGACGGCCTCAAGGCTGACCCTAAACGCGTGGCAAAACTCACCAGCGTGATTGAGCGCGGCGCTGATTTTGATCGTTGTATGGTGATTATCACCTGACGTGTCATGGCTGCGCCGCGCGGCGGCATCGGTTATGATGCGCCACCCGCTTTTCAAGGATGTGTTGCCGTCATGACCGGAATGAGCAAAAACGCCCCGCTGCCCACCGAGATCAAGCTGCATCAAGTGTCGCGCGTGCTCGAACTCACCTTCGACGACGGCAAATCCTTTCGCCTGTCGAGTGAATTTCTGCGCGTGTATTCTCCGTCTGCCGAAGTGCGCGGCCACGGTCCGGGGCAGGAAATCCTGCAAACAGGCAAGAAAAATGTTGAAATCAAAGCGGTTGAACCCGTTGGCAACTACGCTGTCCAGTTGGCATTTTCCGATGGTCACAGTACCGGCATCTATTCGTGGGACATCCTCTATGACTACGGTATCCGGCAGGAGGAATTGTGGGCGCGCTATTTGCAGCGGCTGGAAGCGGCGGGGGCATCCCGGGATTAAAATGCGTGAACCAGTGAACGGGTGAACGAGTGAACATGTGAAACCCCATATCTCAGGGTGGCGTCGGGCCACGATCTTCCTGAGTGGGCAAACAGCGGGGAATTGCGCTGGATTACTCGTTCACTCGTTCACCCGTTCACCCGTTTACGCCTTCAAAAAATGAAAACCACCGACTTCGGCTACCAGCAAGTCGCCGAGGATGAAAAAGCGCGCAAGGTCGAAGGCGTATTCACCTCGGTGGCGCAGCGCTACGACATGATGAACGATCTGATGTCAGCGGGGCTGCACCGCTGGTGGAAACGTTTCACCATCGATCAGAGTTATGTGCGCGCGGGCGAGCAGGTGCTGGATGTCGCCGGCGGCACCGCGGATCTCGCGCGCGCATTCGCCAAACGTGTAGGCCCCGCCGGCGTGGTGGTGCTCACCGACATTAACGCGGCCATGCTTGGGCTTGGGCGTGACCGCTTGCTCGACGATGGCGTGTTAGCGCCCGCGGTGCAATGCGACGCCGAAAAACTGCCGTTTGCGTCGAATCGCTTTGACTGCGTGAGCGTTGCCTTCGGCCTGCGCAACATGACGCATAAAGACCGAGCGCTGGCCGAGATGTTTCGGGTGCTGCGTCCGGGCGGGCGCTTGCTGGTGCTCGAATTTAGCCGCGTGTGGAAGCCACTGCAGGGCGCGTACCAGGCGTATTCGTTTAACGTATTGCCGAAGATGGGCGAAGTCATCGCCAAGGACGCCGCGAGCTACCGCTACCTGGCCGAATCGATACGCATGCATCCCGATCAGGAAACGCTCAAGCAAATGATGCTGCAGGCGGGCCTGGAGCGTGTCGAATATTTTAATCTTGCCGCGGGCGTGGCGGCGCTGCATCGCGGCTACAAATTGTAATATGTAACTCATTGATTTAATTATGTTTATTATTCCCCGTTGCGCGGCATTGGGTACGCTCTATAATGCAGCCGCGGCGTTGGAATTCCGAACCACTCAGCATGGATTTTCAGGCGCTTTTGGTTAACATAGAACGGAGGAAAACAATGACTAAGTTACTTAGCATCTTGGCAGTCTTTATTGGTTTCACGATGGTTGCGGTGGACACTGAAGCGGCACGTGTAGGCGGTGGCAAAAGTTCCGGCCGCCAGAGCAGCAGCGCAAGTAATTCATCGGCGCCCGCGCAAAAAACCGCACCCGCACAGGCAGCACCGGCGCCAGCCGCAGCGGCGCCTTCAGGCATGAGCCGCTTTCTCGGACCCTTGGCCGGACTCGCTGCCGGTCTTGGCATCGCCGCGCTCCTGAGCAGCATGGGCCTGGGCGGTGCAATGGCCGGCATGCTGACCGGCATCCTGATGATAGGGCTGCTGCTTGGCGCGGGTTATTTCATCTACCGCATGGTCACGCGCAACAAGTCTGAGCCGCAGCGGCCGTTGGGCTATGCGGGCGCGAACACGGGTAATCACAGCGCCGCGCCGCTGCCGCAGGCGCAACAACCTGCGCAATTCACCGGCAATGCCGCTGCGCCCGGTTCGCTTGCCGCCACGGTGGGTAGCGCGCCGACACTGAGCGCGTTGAATGCCGCGAATCCAGCAACGGCGGCCAGCCGCTGGCCTGCCGACTTTAACGTGGCTGAGTTCGAGCGTCAGGCCAAACTCAATTTCGAGCGCCTGCAGGCAGCGAACGATGCCGGTGACGCCTCGACCTTGCGCGATTTCCTGACGCTGGAACTGTATCGCGAACTCGAAGCGGAAATGAAATCCGCCTGGGGTGCGCAACAGAAAACCGAGTCGGTCGGTCTGCAATCCGAAGTGCTGGATGTGGTCACCGAGAGCGACCTTTATGTGGTCAGCGTGCGCTTCACCGGCCAAATCCGCGAGAACGGCGTGCTGAGCAATCTCAACGAAATCTGGCACCTCGAAAAACCCATCAGCGGTCGTGCAGGCTGGAGAGTTTCGGGCATACAGCAGGCGTGATAACGTAACACCGCTTTACTGTGACAAAACGCCCGGCGAGTCCGGGCGTTTTTTTAACTTTTTGATACCGCCACTCTATCTCGCGCCTCTCAACCGGCTGTTGCGGCAAAACAGCTGGGCCTTGCGACGGCTGCAACCCTACGCCGGAAAAATCGTCTGCGTGGAGTGTTTTCCGCTCACTCTGATGCTCGGCATTACCGATGCCGGCGAGGTTGCCACCGCTGCCGCGCAAGTCACCCCCGAGGTGACGATACGGCTGACGCCGGGCCTTATGCTGCGGCTCGCCGCCCGCGATGCCGGCGCATGGAACAAGATCAGGGTGGAAGGTGATCCGCAACTGGCGGCGGCGCTCAATCACGTCGCACGCAACCTGCAGTGGGACATGGAAGAGGACTTGAGCCGCGTGTTCGGCGACATCGCCGCGCACCGCATGGCGGCAACCGCGCGCAAGCTGGACCACTGGAGCCGCCAGGGCGCGGACAATCTGGCGCGCGCGTTCACCGAGTACTGGACCGAAGAACAGCCGTGGATCGCCGGCCGTGCAGAGATCGAGCAATTCAACCGCGACGTGGATGCGCTGCGTGACGATTTGGCGCGGGTGGAGAAAAGGATAGAACGGCGTGAACGCGTGATCGAGTGAACGGGTGAACGGGTAACCCCGAACCCCGGCGCTGCGATGGTGTGTTTTTCCTCGTTCACCCGTTCACGCCGTTAAAATCCACCTATGCGCCTCATCCGTCTGCTAACCATAATCTCCGTCGCTCTGCGTTTCGGCCTCGACGAATTTCTGCGTGGCCGCCCGCGCGTGAGCGGGCTGCACAGCGCCCTGCGCGTGGTGATGTTCTGGCGCAATCTTGCCGCGCCGCGTGCGGTGCGGCTGCGCTGTGCGCTGGAAACACTGGGGCCGATTTTCGTCAAATTCGGGCAGATACTTTCCACGCGGCGCGACCTGCTGCCGGAAGACATCGCCGATGAACTCGCCAAACTGCAGGATCAGGTGCCGCCGTTTCCCGGCGCTGAAGCGGTGGCCGTAATCGAACGTGCTCTGGGCAGGCCGCTTAACGATAGTTTCCGCAGCTTCGACCGCACAGCGCATGCCAGCGCCTCGGTCGCGCAGGTGCATCTGGCCCAACTGCACGACGGCCGTGAAGCGGCAGTCAAAATACTGCGCCCCGGCATCGCCAAAGTCATACGCAACGATGTCGAACTGCTCGACGCCGCTGCGTCGTTGATGGAGTGGCTGTGGGACGACGGCAAACGGCTCAAGCCGCACGAAGTGGTGGCGCAATTCGGCCGCCATCTCGACGATGAACTGGATCTGATGCGCGAGGCCGCCAATGCCAGCCAGTTACGCCGCAATTTTGCCGGCTCGCCGCTGTTGGCGGTGCCCGAAATTTACTGGGAATACTGCTCTACTGAGGTGATGGTCATGCAGCGCATGCGCGGCACGCCGGTATCGCAGGTGGATGCACTGCGCGCGCAGGGTGTCGATATCGCGAAGCTCGCGCGCGCGGGCGTGGAAATATTTTTCACCCAGGTATTCCGCGACGGCTTTTTCCACGCCGACATGCACCCCGGCAATATTTTCGTCAGCACGGCCGGCCAGTACATCGCGCTCGACTTCGGCATCATGGGCACGCTGACACCCACCGATAAGCATTATCTGGCGCAAAACTTTCTGGCTTTTTTTCGCCGTGACTACCGGCGCGTAGCGCTGGCGCACATCGAATCGGGCTGGACACCACCCGATACCAGTGTTGAAGCCTTCGAAACCGCGATACGCGCCGTGTGCGAGCCGATATTCGACAAGCCGCTCAAGGACATTTCGTTTGGCAAGCTGCTGCTGCGTTTGTTTCAGACCTCGCGCCGCTTCAACATGCAAGTGCAGCCGCAACTGGTGTTGCTGCAAAAAACGCTGCTGAATATTGAAGGGCTGGGCCGCGATCTCGATCCCGACCTCGATCTGTGGGCTACCGCAAAGCCGTTTCTGGAACGCTGGATGTCGGAACAAGTCGGCTGGCGCGCGCTGCTGCGGCAGGTGCAGGAAGAGGCGCCCTTATGGGCCGCCACGATTCCCCAACTGCCGCGACTCATACACCGCGTTCTCAGCGAAGACCGTGTCGCGCCGCTGCAAAAGCAGGTGGCACGGCTGCAGCAGGAACAGCAGCGGCTGCGCAGTACGCTGGCGTTAGTCACCACGCTGTTTGCCCTTAGCGCGGCACTGACCGCATTCCTGTTCTGGCTGCGCTGAGTGCTCCGTTAAGGGTTCGACGCAAAGCACTGCGCGCGCATCGCCGAAGTGTCTGTGATCACGCAGTCAAGTTAAGTGCGCGCTTTATTCACGCGCCGCAAATCACCCAAAAGCAACGGCACAAAGCCAATCAAAATGCCGCCAATCCCCATAATGTTTGTGATTAAGTTAAAAGTCGGAATGCTGTACAGTGCAATAAACACCATGAACAGCGCTGCAAGCAAAGGCCAAAGCACATAAGAAACGGCCTTGTATGTCCCCTCCCGCAATTGGTTACGGTAGTGCCAGGCACAGGCAAAACCGGCCAGGCTCATATAGAAACAGATTTGAAAGCCAATAGCGAGTATCGAGCTTTCTAAAATCTGCTTCACGGATGGCATAAACGACGAGCTGAACAGCAGCAGCACACCTAAAAACCAAATTACAAATGTCGCCACCCAGGGGCTTTGCCACTGCGGGTGAATCTTCGCGTAACGAGAGTGCAGCATGTCATCACGCGCCATCGCAAACATGCTGCGACTAAATTGCAGGATTTGAGTCTCAATCGTACCAATGGTGCTGAGCATGGTTGAGAGCACCGCCAGATAATTCCAGGGTGGCGCAAACAGCTTGCTGGCTACTGCGAACAGCACATTGGTATTGGCCTGAGCGATCTCATCATCGGTCAACACGATCAGCACCACAATCATCATGATGATGAAGAACAAAATCAAGTTGATCATGGCCCAAAAAGCGCCTTTGCTGGCGGACGGCGGCGTGCCCTCTTTGCTCTCTTCACTCAGATTCATGGTGACATCCCAGCCCCAGTAAAAGAATATGGCGGTCAAGGCGCCCGTGGCAAACAATTGGGGCGTGAATGAAAATGGAGAAATCCAGATAAACGACGGTGTGTGCGCTGGCTTGCCGCCATACTGGATAAAGGCCCCAATGATCAGCGCGAATACCACAGCGGTCTCAATCGCCGTCAGGATCAACTGCGCATAGCTTGCATGTTTGATGCCTTTGGTGACCACGATGGTCACCAGGGTCAACCATATTGCGGCAGTAAAAGTAACCCACGTGGTATTTTCGACCAAATGCGGGGCAATCAAAAGCAAGGTCGATGTGGCCGCAGGTATGGTCGCCGAAACCATGAAAAATATCGATGCGACAAGCAAACCCCATCCCGCAAAAAAGCCCCATTTCCTGCCAAAAACATGACCCACCCAGGCATAGGCGGCGCCGGCGTGTGGGGTTATTTTGCTGAGGTGGATAAAAGCCAGCATGATGCCGAACATGATCAAGCCGCAGTACAAAATACTGCCCACCGACAGCACCCCAACCGAGGCCACAATGGCCGCCGTAGTCACGGCTACGCTAAACGCTGGCGCAGTGCCGGCAATGCCCATGACCGCAGATTCGAAGGTGCCGAGGGAGCCCCCTGCCAAGCGTTTCTCTTCTGACATAGTGCCCCTTTAATTTTGCGGCTGAAAAGAAAGACCCATTGCTACGCGGGCTTGACGCGCGGCCACTCAGCAATAATACTGCGAAAAACGAGGCTGAAATTTCCGCAAATGTTGCCGGCGGCGAAGCTCACAAACCCTGACTCGTGATCATGGCCCCACCTACGCCAGGATTACGATTTGGCGTGCTCATATTCGGCGTGCTCGCCTGCAACACCATCTACTACATCATCGCGGGCCGCGTGAGCGAAGCGCTGGAGTCGGTGGCATGGTACGCGCTGCTGGTTCTGTTCCTGCTCGAAACCACCCGCCAGCGGCTGTCGCGTGTGAGGTGGGCGCGCGCCGCGATGCGTGGCGCGCGCTTCGCCGCGACGCTGGCCATCGGCGTCAGCGCGGTACTCTATGTGCGCGAACAAGAATGGCTCGATGCCGCCAATCTTTTGTTGTGGATCAGCGTGGTAGTGCTGCTGGAAATCGGCGTTTGGCGCCCGGCCATGGTGGCGGCGAATCGCCGCGCGGTCATCACCATCGCGGTGACGCTGTACGCGGCGCTCGGCGGGTTGATCGTAACCTGGCTTACCATCGGCAAGTGGATGAATGCGTGGGACGCGACCTGGTGGCTGATCGCGTTTGGCCTGCTGGAGGCCGCTACGCTGCGTGCGGATGGT
>CAMBCF010000040.1 GCA_945864585.1 Bordetella parapertussis
TGGCCGGCTACGACGACGAAGAGAAATTCGATGAAGAGGTGGCGAAGGACATGACCGTGCGCGGGCACATGGGCAAGATCAAGTGCCCGACGCTGCTCGTCACCGGCGAGTACGATCCGCTGTGCCCGCTGGAAGATTCAATCGAAGCCTACGGTGAACTCAGGGCGCCGCGCGAGCTGTGGGTGATGGAGAACCAGTTCCACCCGATGCGCAAAATGAGCAATCTGGGCGGCATGGACAGCCATGAGTACATTGTCGACTGGCTGCACGAAGCGCTGTGCGGTAAAGGCCTTGGCCGCGACCACAGCCGCGTCTCGTACATCAAGGCCGGCGGTGACGGGCCGTGGGGTGATTGCGAATGGACGCCGACGGTGGGGCCGGGACAGGCTTATTTCTGAGCCGGACGGTGGGGCGCGGCAAGACGAGATACCGACGGATGCCTTGCCTCATTCCGCCTTCATGTTCCGCTCCCGTATCAACGCGCCCCATTTTTTCAATTCCTCCTTCAGGTAGGCCGCGAACTCTTCCGGGGAGTTGGTGACGACTTCGAGTCCCCGTTCCTGAAAGCGCTTCACCTGTTCCGGGGAAGACATCGCGCTGCGGAGCTTCTCGTTCAGGAGGGTGACCAGCTTTGGCGGCGTGCCCTTGGGCGCGAGCAGGCCGTGCCATGCGTGAAACTCGAAACCCGGCAGGCCCGCCTCCGCGATCGTCGGAACGTCCGGCAGGACCGGCGAGCGTTTCAGGCTGCTCACCCCCAGCGCACGCAGCCGCTTGGCCTCGACCATGCGCTTCGTCTCCGAGACATTCGAGAAGGCAATAGGCACTTCGCCGCTGATGGCCGCCTGGAGCGCGGGGCCGCCGCCTTTGAATTGGATCGCGACGATGCGCGTCTTGCCCAGCAGGTTGAAGAGCTCCCCGGTAATGTGGGAGTTGGACCCGATGCCTGATGACGCGTAGTTGAGCGCTTCCGGGCGTGCCCTGGCGAACGCGAGCAGCTCGCGCACCGAGCGCACAGGAACCGAAGGATGAACGGCGACTGCGGTGGGCACGGTGGATAGCAGCGAGATCGGCGCGAAATCGTTCAGCGGATCGTACAGAGGGCGGCTGTACAAGATCGTGCTGGTGACTAAGGGATTGCTTTGGAGGAGCAGCGTGTAGCCGTCGGGGGCGGCCCGAACCACCGCCTCCGAGCCGATCATACCCGAGGCGCCGCTGCGATTCTCCACGACGACCTGCTGGCCCAGGATCTCGGAGAATTTTACCGACAACAGGCGCGCGTTCAGATCCACGCTGCCGCCCGGCGGAAACGGCACGATGAGGCGCACCGGCTTCACGGGGTAGGTATCCGTTTGCGCACGGCTGAGTCCGGGCGCGATCGTGCCCGCGAAGATCGCGACGAGCAGCAAGCTTAACTGGAGTGCAGTACGCGGGTGGCGTTTCATGTTCCTCCTCCTTCGCCGGGTTTCGGGCGTTTCTTGTGAAGGCCTCGGTGCCAGTATCCACCCGAACGCGCACCGCGTCACGAAAGGTACGAAAGTTACGGGGTCAGGTCTCAATACTGTTCACTTATGGTAATTGGGAAGTTTACATGCGTCGCGGTGAGTCACATTGCTCTGGTGGGGGTAGATTTGGGGGTAGTTTTCAAACTGTAACTACTAATATCGTTTGTTAACAGTTAGTTATATAACCGATGCAGTAGATGCAGATGGAGCCTTACCTTGAAAAACGCTATGACGATCTGCTCGCCGCGTATCTCGCGGCAGGTTTTAAAACGCGGCAGTTGTCCAACACCACCAACACGCTGGCCCATGCCATAGAGCAGACGCAAACGCTGGCCATACTGTGCGTGGGTGCGCTGATCGTGATGCAGAACGAAGGCTTCACCATCGGCATGCTGGTGGCGTTTCAAATGTTTGCCGTCGCATGGCGCAACCGATGTTAAGGCTGGCCTCGCTGTGGCAGGAATTCCAGCAGGCCGATATCGCTGTCAAGCGCCTGGGCGACCTGATGGATGCGCCTGCTGAGCCGTACACACTCACGCCCTCGCGCGCGCCCGGCGGGGCAGGGCAGATCGTGGTCAGCGGGCTGTCGTTTCGCTACAGTGAAAATCATCCTTATCTCTATCGCAACCTGTCGCTTGCACTGAAGCCGGGGCAACTCACTGTGTTTAGCGGCCCCTCCGGCTGTGGCAAGAGCACGCTGGCCAAGCTGCTGCAAGGCTTTTATCCGGCGGAGGAGGGACGTATTGAAATCGACGGCCGCGATATCCGCCATTTATCGGCGAATGAACTGCGCCAGTATTTATGGCGTGGTGCCGCAGGACACGGTATTGTTTGCCAATACCGTCTACGAAAACCTCAGCATGGCCAGCCCGCACGCGGGGTTCGACGACGTGATCAGCGCCTGCCGCATGGCCGAAATTCATGAGGTGATCGAAAAAATGCCCCAAGGCTATCAAACCCGCATCGGCGAACACGGCGTGGGACTATCCGGCGGGAAAAAACAGCGCATCGCCATTGCGCGCGCTGCTCAAGCGCCCGAAAATACTGATTTTTGATGAGGCCACCAGCGGCCTCGATCAACAAACCGCCGAGCAATTTGCGCAGACCATCAATCAATTCAAGGGCAAAGTGACGATGCTGTTCATCGCGCACAATCTGCCGCGCACGCTGGCGGTGGATGAAGTGATTAATGTTGGGGCAGCGCCGGCAGCTGAAATGTCTGCCCGGTAGCTGCGGCGCCTATTTGCGCTGCGTCACAGAATAAGTTCGCCGACCCTTGGCGGGGTGTAGTGTATTTGATGCGGAATACGGGGGAGGATCTGTCCTTTACAGAGTGTGTCCCACGCCGTTATACTCGGCAGCCTTTCGTGGGGGTATAGCTCAGCTGGGAGAGCGCTTGCATGGCATGCAAGAGGTCAGCGGTTCGATCCCGCTTACCTCCACCAGCAATACCCGTCGTTCGATTTTGTACCACCCGCCTCGTAGTCCCTATCGTCTAGAGGCCTAGGACATCGCCCTTTCACGGCGGTAACCGGGGTTCGAATCCCCGTGGGGACGCCAGATTTTACCTATGAGAACATGCGAATAGCCGCGCATAGAGGCGCATAAGTTGGGCAGATTTTGGGCGGTTCGTATTATGGCTAAATGACGCGCGCAAGACCGAATTACTGCTTGCGATGAGGTTATGAACTCGTTTTCCCAATGCTGCCATTTCCTCTGAGCGCATGCGAAGTTCCTCGCATTGAGGGGCATGTGCTGGACAGTTCTGGACTGTTACAAACTGATTGCTCGGCCCGCATCCATAAGGTGTCCCGGCGAAAGGTGTGAGTAGCGCTCCGTGACCGCAACCGTTGAGTGACCGGCTAACTTTTGCACCGTTCTCAAGGGCACGCCGGCCATAACCATGTGCGAGATATAGGTGTGACGTAGCGTGTGCAGGCTGCCGTCAAGCTTGGCTCGGCGGATGTCATGTATGCAAGCGCGTGATAGAGACGCGGGAGCCATTCTCGGAATGACGTGCTCGCCGACTTTCGGCAATCTCTCCAGCGCGATCTTTGCACCATTGGTAATGGGAATCTCACGCCACTTTCCTGATTTCGTGCGCTCTTCGTCGGTGGAGAGGATCTTCATCGCTTCTTGTCCGATCCATGCCCGTTTGAGCATCAATCCTTCCCCACGTCTCATGCCCGTGTTGGCGTAGAGTCGCCAGATCGCTGCGTGAACCGGGTTAGGCTGAGGGCCTTCGCCTGCGTTTACTTTCGCATTGCATGCGGCGTAGATCGCATCAAGTTCTACCTTCGTGAAGAAAAGCGGTGGCTTCGAATCCAGTGACAGGGGCGCGGAGACGTGGGGTATAGGATGCTCGCGGATGCTCTTCCATTCCACAGCCTTCGCCAGGATCGCCTTGAGTGTGCGCAGTTCCTTGGCGACGGTTTCGGCCTTGGGCCGGTTCTCGCTGGGGGCCATGCGGCGGTGCTTCCATGCGTCCACCTGGCGCGGATCGCAATTGAGGTATTCGATGATGCGTTCGATGGCGTTACGCGTGGGCGGAATAACCGGAAGGCCATCCGTCCAGTTTTGCGCATAGCAGTAATCGACTGCGGCTTCGAGATCGGCTGCATCGTAAATGTGGGAAGCGAGAAGCATTAGAATTCCTTTAAAATCAATAGCTTTAAAGCGGTCACGCGTATTCAAGTATGCGGCAATTGCGCCTTGCCAGTGAGCCGCCACGCCACACTCAGGCTCAGGGCTGGAGCGGGCGGCCATCCATCCCTGCGGCAGGCTGACCCAAGTGATGAAAGATAGTGGGCGCGATGTCGACGATGGCGGTCGGCCCCGCATGCACAGCGGGGCGAAATGCCGTGCCGTTGGCGATCAGGAAAGGCGCCTGCTCGTATGCGCCGAATCCGCCATGCTGCCCCATTCCGACATTGTGCGGTGTGGGCTCGAAGCGAGTGGCTATGTCCGAGAGTCCGGCGATACCGTGGACGTTAGGGTCTGCGTGCTTCGCCATCGACAGCGCGATGCGCAGGCCGTGTTCGGGCTTCATGCCGGCACGTTCGAGTTCGACGTCAACCAGCACTTCGCCGGCCCAAGGCTGACAGCGCAGAAAATCGGCAACCTGTGCAACGCGTCCTGCCGCCTCTTCGGCGAAGTAGATCAGGGCCGAGGTGCCCTGCGGCGCAACGACGACGTCGTCGGACTCGCGCACGCGCTTGAGCCCCGCTTCGAACAGCAGACGTTCCACCGGCACGGTCTCGCGTATGGTTTCGTGGCCGTGATCAGAGCCGACGAGAAGCAGTAAGTCCTCGCCGCCACCGCGTAGTTTGTAGATGAGGTCGGATACCGCGCCGACGCAGCGGTCGGCTGCGCTCATCACGGCAAGATGCTCGACCGAACCGAGTACCGTTTCATGCTGTGTGTGATCGGGTTCGCACAGCCACAGCACCGCAAGCGCCGGACGTCGCTCGACCAGCACCTCGGCGCAGAACCGTTCGGTCATCGCCCAGTCCCCCGCGGCGTCGTGCGAGATGGCGAGATGGTCGGCCTCTGGCACGGGCTTGCGACCCGGGCCGCGCGAACCCGCCCGATGGTAGACATACCCGTGCCCGTCGGGGTCTTGAAAATAGGCCGCGCCCGGTGAGACGTTGGAGAACACAATGACGCCGCCATGGCCGCTTAGACGTTCAGCCGCCGTGGGCACGCGCAGCGTCCTGCCGGTCGAACTGCGCAGCTGCTCCACGAACGCGGCCTCACCAACGTTGTGCACGGCGTATCCGCTTGCGGTGGGGAGCGCCATGGTGTTGCCATGCAGCCCGTGCCGCGCCGGGTGGCACCCGGTCGCGATCGACGCCGAGGACGAGCGCGTCACCGAGGGAAACACGCTTCGGTGCTGGTCGAACCAGAGGCTTTTCTGCCGCAGCTCCCAGATGCGGGGTGTGCGTTGCCGCGACACCAGATCGCGGCGCATGCCGTCGCAAATGACCAGGACAGCGCGTCGAGTTGTGGGCATGACTGTTCAATTCTCCCAGATTACTGCTGCACAATCCCCGCGTCCTTGATCACCCGCGCCCAGCGCGCGATTTCCGCGCGGATGAATTGATCGAACTCCTCGCGGCTGGTGGGTGCGATGTCGATGCCCAGTTCGGTCAGGCGCTGCTGAATTTCCGGGATGCGCAGCACGGAGTGGATGTCGGTGTTCAGTTTGTCGAGTATCGCCGCGGGCGTGCCTGAGGGCACGCATACGCCATACCACGATTGCACTTCATAACCGGGGAAGCCCGCTTCCTGCACTGTCGGCACATTGGGCATTTGCGGCGTGCGCTTGGCGCTGGTGACGGCGATTGCGCGCAAGCGGCCGCTGGCCACCGGCTGCACGGATGCCGGCAGATTGGAAACATTGAGCGGCACCTGGCCGCCGATGGTATCGGTGAGGCCCTGGGCGGCAATCTTGTAGGGGATATTCACGATATCGACCTTCGCCAGCAGCTTGATCATCTCCACCGAAAGCTGCGGCGACACGCCGGGAAGCCCGGAGGTATAGGAAAGCTTGCCGGGGTTGGCGCGGGCGTAGGCGATCATTTCCTTGAGCGTACGAAACGGCACGGAAGGGTGCGCCAGGATGATATTCGGCATGTTGCCGATGCGTGTCACCGCGGCGAGATCGCGCAATTGGTCGTACGGCATTTTCGCTATCAGCGACATCGCGATCGCACTGGAAGCGACGTTGCATTGAACCATCGTGTACCCGTCGGGCGGTGATTTGGCGACATACGCGGTGCCCATCACGCCCGCCACGCCGACACGATTGTCGACGATGACTTGCTGACCCCACATACGCGTAAAGCGGTCAGCAAGCAGCCGCGCGACGATATCGGGCGACGCACCCGCGCCGAACGGCACCACATAACGCACCGGCTTGCTCGGGTAGTTCTGCGCAGACGTCGCTAATGGAAACATCGAGGCCGCGGCCGCGATCAAGCAGATCATCGTGCGGCGCGCTGGGCTGGCACTGCGCATTACGTCACCTCCGTCGAATGGACAAATCTATACTTTTTACTGACCATAGCAGCAATCAACTGCGGCTTCGAGATCGGCTGCATTGTAAGCGTGGGAAGCGAGATGCATAAAAAGTCCTGTATAACAAGAAGCTTATATTATTTTTCGGATTACTCTTCACGCATACCCGAAGTGGAGATGACTTTACCCAGGCTGTCTATTTCGGATTTCACCGCAGCGGCCAGCCGCCCCGGCGTGCTGCCAACGACCTCAATCCCGGCATTCATGAATTTTTCTTTAACGTGCGTTTTGCCCAAGGCTCGCACCACATCCTGATTCAGCTTGGCCGCAAGCGCTGGCGGTGTTTTTACTGGCGCAAACAGGCCAAAAATGATGATCGACACGTATCCCGGTACGCCGGAAGCAGCTACGGTTGGCAACCCCGGCAATAGGTCCGATGGTTGTGCGCTGGTTACCGCAATCGCCCGCAAGCGTCCGGATTTCACGTGAGGCAATATAGGCGCCGGTGCAGAAAACATGACTTGAGCCTGCCCGCCTATCAGTCCGGTAACCGCAGGCGCAACACCGCGATAAGTGATACGCACGATGTTGACTTTCGTCATCGATTTGAACAGCTCTGCCGCAACGTGCGTAGAGCCGCCTGTGGCGGATGACGCATAATTCAATTCGCCGGGTTTGGCTCGCGCAAGGGCTATCAGTTCGCGAATGGCTTTCACCGGCAATGACGGATGCACCAGCACCACATCAGGCGAACTTGCCGCGAGTGTAATCGGCGCGAAATCATTCACCGGGTCGTAAGGCACATTCTTGCGGAAAAGTGGCAGCAGCCACATTGGGTTGCCGTACAAAATCAGCGTATAGCCGTCAGGCGGTGACTTGGCTACAGCTTCCGCGGCAATTGCGCCGCTGGCGCCACCACGATTGTCCACGATGACCTGCAGCCCCCAGTCAGTTGTCAGTTCTTGCGCAATCACGCGCGAAACGAAATCACTGCCGCTGCCGGCCTCGGTGGTAACTATGCGCACGGGCTTGGCGGGAAAGGTTTGCCCCTGAGCGGCCCCTGCTCCCATTGCTGCTATCGTGAGCAGGCAAAGCCTATTGATCAACGTTCGCATGCACTCTCCCGCATTTGATGTTCTCCCTAATCCACCCTGATGCCGGTTACACGAATGACTTTTGCCCACTTGGCAAGATCGGCTCTGATCACCTCGGAAAACTCGGCAGGCGTACTGCTGGCGGGTGTTGCACCTTGCGCGGCAAACCGCCGCTGAACGTCCGGGTTTTGCAGCACGCTTGTTATGGAGGCGCTGATTTTCCGGATGACTGCCGTAGGTGTGCCGGACGGTGTTAAAACACCGGCCCAGCCGCTGGCTTCGTAACCAGGCACACCGCTTTCCGCGATGGTAGGCACATTGGGTAATTCAGCGACACGCTTTGCACTGCCTATGGCCAGTGCTTTCAGCTCACCGCTTTTAACATGCCCCAGCACGCTGGGTAGCGTGGCAAACATCAAGCGGATGTGCCCGCCCAGCAAATCAGTGACTGCAAAGCCGGCGCTCTTGTAGGGGATGTGTGTCAATTCAACACCGGTGCTGGACTTGAACAATTCAGCGGCCAAATGGCTGGGTGTACCGTTGCCCGACGACGCATAGTTGAGTAAGCCGGGCTGTTTGCGTGAAAGGGTGATCAGTTCCTGCACAGAGGAAACGCGCGCCGACGAATGCGCGACCAGTATCAGCGGATAAAGCGAGGCCAGTGTCACCGGTGCGAAATCCTTTACGGGATTGTACGGCAGCGACTTGTGCAGTCCTGCGGTCATAACAAAGCTGCTCGACACCATCGCCCAGGTGTAGCCATCAGCGGGCGCTTTGGCCGCCAGATCGGTGCCAACGATACCACCCGCGCCGGCACGATTGTCGACAACGATCTGCTGTCCCCATAGAGGTCCGAGTTGTTGCGCGATCACGCGCGCCACCAGATCGGGGCCGCCGCCTGGCGCGAACGCGACGATTATGCGCACCGGTCTGACGGGATAGGCGGGTGTGTCTGCCGCGTGCGCGCTCAGCGCAGCCACCGCCGTAAACAGGGCAATGGCTGTGCATGAGAATTTTCTCATTCCTTCTGTTTGTGGGTCATGCTGTGTTTCGCACATGGCTTTAACCTCGTGTCTGTCTGGCAAGCAGCTTTACGAATTCAAATATGTCCGGCTCGCGTTCCAGATGTGCAACGCGCCGAATTATTTTTTCGGCATTGCCGTTTCCGCTGAACCCGGTGGCTTGAGACAAGAATTTTTCCTCCACGTGATGCCAGGTCATGGGGTTATGTGGATCGCCCAGGGGATAGGCTACCTGATGAAAAAATTTCCCGCGCGAGGTGGTGATTTCAAGCGCCGCCGGGCGCGCGCCTTGTCTGAACAAGGCTGTCAATCGCGCATCGGCTGCCAGTGTTGTCTTGCGGATCAATGCGTGAATTTCTTTATTATTCAAATATTTAGGTGAAAACTGCTTGAAGGTGACTGCACCCGCAACCAGCGCCACCGCGACGCAGTAATGAAAGCTGTGATCCGCGGTCTCTTTGCTGTCGGGCACGAGTTTTTGTGTATCCCAACTGGGCTTTGTTACCGCTTCCTCATGAGCGAAGATGCGTATGCGCTGAACTTCTTCAGGGCGAATGCGGTGTTTCTCGCGCAGCACCAGCGCCGCTTCAACCATGGCGGGTGTCATGCCTTCAACCGGGTAGGGCTTCAAGCCGACTTTCAGAATGCGATAGTCGCCTGCCCGCGGCACCAGCGGCCCGACATCCACACCGCCTGCGACAGCGTGTTTGAAACCATAGGGACCTTCCAGCAGTGTCAGGCAGCCGGTGAAGCCCTGTTTTGCGAGTTGTGAATAAAACACCGCCATGCTTGCAACCATCGGCGCCGACAAGGCTTTATCGTAAGGAATCTTGCCGTGCCGGATTTCCGAAAATGTGTTGGCGCGCGCGCCCGCGAGTGCGATCGCGTTAGCGCACTGCGCTGCATTTAGTTTCATCAGACGTGCCACACCTGCAGCGCTGGCATAGGAACAAGCGGCCGTGTGATGCCAGCCGCGATGCCACAGATTGCGCGCTACCGGCAAATCGGAAAAACGCATTTGCACTTCATAGGCTGCAATCATTGCCGTGAGCAAATCCTTGCCGCTGGCGTGATGCGCTTCGGCAACGGCCAGCAGTGTGGCGAGATTGTCGCTCGGGTGCGCCGTCCACGCCGGGCCAAAGTAAACGTCGTTGTAATCCTGATAACGAATGGCTACCCCGTTGGCCAGCGCGGCGTGCTGTACGGTGGCGCGGGTTTTCGTGCCGATAACGGTTGCGTCACTGCATTTACCATTGGCAGCCACCGTCCGGCGCACCATGCGTGCCGGCGCGCTATCGAGCCCGCCGTAGAGGCATGCCAGACTGTCGAGGAAGATCCGCTTCGCGTAATCAATGACGGCTGGCGGCAGTTTTGCGTAACGCAATTCACACACATATTGCGCAATTTGTTCGATAATCGTGGGCGTGCTGCCAGCGCCCTTCGATAGCCTTGTCGCGGCCGCCATTATGCTTTTGTCAGCAAGGCTGCGCGCCGCACAAGGTTCTGCTGCGCATCACCCACTTTCTGCAGTCGTTGTGTTACTTCGCGCAGCCATTTTGCGTTATCGCGATAACGGCTTGCAATCATGCGCCTGACTTCCCTGGGCGCGGGGCCGCCGAGCCCCTGGCGTGATTGCACAAAGCCTGCTGGATCGAGTGCTGCTTTAATCGCTGCTGCTGTCAGATTGATATCGCGCCCGGTAATCTCGCGCGAGGCTTCATTGAGCAGGGCCGGCGTCACATCGCGATAGCTGAGTTTGCGTTCTGCCGCCATGCGCACCAGCCGTCCGACGATGTGATGCGCCGTGCGGAACGAGAGTCCGTGCTGCACCATGGTATCCGCCAGCGTTACCGCTGTGGTAAAGCCGTCACCCGCAGTTTCAAACATGCGATCCTTTTTGAGAATCAGGGTGCGGATGATCGGTGTCAACAGTTCCACCATGTCCGCGACGCGGTTCAGTGAATTGTCGCCGATGCGCGGGCCGGTGAGCTTGATGTCAAAGGCCGTGCCGCCGGTATCGCCGCGCAACACTTCAAGAATGGCGCCGAATGCCGAAGTAACCTCGCCGGAACGCGCGCGGATCATTTCCAGCGAATACGGGTTTTTTTTCTGCGGCATGATGCTGCTGCTGGCTGCGAATGCTCCATCGAGCTCGATCAGCGAGAACTCATTGCTGCACCAGATGTAAAAATCAATCGCCACGCGGGCGACGTTGCTCATCAATATGGCAGAGGCCGCCATTGCTTCCGGGAACCAGTCGTAGTTATGCGCGGCATCCTTGGTATTTTCAACCACGCGGCTGAAGCCCAGCAAATCGGCAACGCGCTTGCGGTCGAGCGGCCACGAGGTGCCGGACGACGCAGCTGCACCCAGCGGCGATTCGTTGGTGGTGTCGAAGGCGTTCAGCAGCCGCTTCAGATCGCGCGTGAGCACGTCGTAAAAGGCGATCAGGTAATGGCCAAAGGTGGTGACCTGTGCGGGCTGCAGATGCGTATAAGCGGGCATCACCACATCTACAGAAGCCGCGGCCTTGCGCAATAGTTCTTCGCGCAGCGCCATCACGCGCGGGATCAGGCGCATCAGGTTCTTGCGCAATTTCAGCCGCATCAGCGCGGCAATCAAATCGATGCGGCTGCGGCCGATGTGCATCTTGCCACCGCGCTCGTCGCCGGCGTGGGCGATTACGTACGCTTCAACATTAAAAAAAAGATCCCCCTTTTTGGCATCAAATTTGAGCCTGTTGACATCGCGCATCAAGCTTTGCAACGGTTTGAGTATGCTTGCCGCCTCGCGCCGCGTGATGATGCGCTGTTCGTGCAGCATGATGGTATGTGCCATGTTGCAGCGGGCCATCACCAGAATATTTTCTTCGTCGATATCGGCGTATGGCGTCCATACGTAATCGAGCATCTCGCGCGCCTGTGCCTTGCCCAGCCTGGCTTTGGAAACTTCCGCGAATCCGCGTGCGCCACTGGTCTTTTTTTGTGCCATACGCGCCTCTTTAAAAATGTTCATAAATCAATAGGTTGAGATTGTTTTGTGGGTGCTAATCGGGTTTGATACCCGCCGCCGCCAACACCCGGCGCCAACGCTCAACCTCGGCGCGCAGCCACGCGGCAAGTTCGGCAGGTGTCGAGCCGATCGCTTCGGCGCCTTGTGCCTCCAGCGCTTTTTGCAATTCCGGCGCTTTCAGTGCGGCACGAAAATCCTCGGCGAGTTTTGCAATCACCGGTGCCGGCGTTTTTGCAGGTGCAAATACGGCAAACCAGCCGCTCGCATCAAAGCCCGCATAGCCCGATTCGGCAATGGTCGGTAGCCCCGGAAGTGCAGCGGAACGCTTGCCGCTGGTGACTGCGAGCGCGCGCAGGCGATTCGCTTTGATCTGCGATAGCGCTGCAATTAAATTGGTAATCGAAGTTTCTACTTTACCTGATACCAGTGCCGTAACGGCAGGGCCGGCGCCCTTGTAGGGTATATGCACAATGTTCACGTTGGCGGCCTGCTTGAACATTTCCATCGCCAGATGGCCCGTGCCGCCGTTGCCGCTGGATGAATAATTGATGCCGCCGGGGCGTGATTTGGCTAACGCCGCAAACTCTTTTACGTTTTTTGCCGGAATCGAAGGATGCACCAGCAGCACGTTGGCGGCGGTGCCCAGCAGTGTGATGGGCTCAAAGCTGCGCACCGGATCGAAGGGCAACTTGCGAACCAGCGTAGCGTTGACTGCGTGCGTTCCAGTGGTGATCAAAAGGGTGTAACCGTCCGCCGGGGCGCGTGCCGCCAGTTCCGTGCCGATGACGGTACCCGCACCCGCGCGGTTGTCAATTACCAGCGCGTGCCCCCAGCGCTCGTATAGCTTGGCCGCTACCTGGCGCGCGATAATGTCAGTGCCGCCGCCGGGTGGGTAGGGTACGATGGCACGCACCACCGCATTGGGAAATGGCGTGGGTTCGGGTTTGCCGGGATCAGCGGCAAAGGCGATACCCGCTGATAAAGCGCTTGCCAGTAGTGGAATGCTAAATTTTTGGCGGATGATCATTGGTGATGTGCTAACGCTGCGTCGTTGCCGCACAAACAGCCACCACCAGCGGACTCACATCGGCTGCAGATTCAATTTGCGCTACTACGTCGATCAGCCGTTGCGCGCTGGCACGAGGCACACCAACTTCTTCGCACAATTGATTAGTCATGGCGGTTGCCGCTACCCACGTGACTCGGTAATTTGAGTCACCCGCCTGTTCCGCCCAGTCGAGTTGGCGACCGTCGGCAAGCCGCACCTGCATAAACGGCTCGTAGAGTTTGCGTGTTTCATCCGCGGTGATCTTTATGCGCGGAACCAGCGCGTTCACGGCCGCATCGTCAAAGCGGCGCAGGCCGTCGAAGCTGGCCGTGCCGGTAGACCACGCCAGCGCGGCGCAAAATGGCGCACTCATGACCGTTTGTGCCGCAGTAGCGAACGGGCCGCTAAATCTCACACCAATGAAGTTGGCCTCATAGGGGTGCATTTGAATGTCCATGCTGTGCACGGTCGATCCCTTGGCCTGCTCACGCAATGCAGCTAGTCCGCGAATAATGCCGCGCAAAAATTGGCACGCCGGGTACTGTTTGTAAGTGACTGATTTAAATTCGAAGTCTTCGCCGAGCTTTTCAATCAGGCGATGGCCGTAATCCACGTTTTCCTTGCCAAAGGCACGATAAAAGCCTGCACCGCCGTGCAGCGCATTGGGCGTGGCCTGTAGCCCGCACGCCGCGAGATCCACGACATACACACCGTTGCGTGCGGCAAACCCTGCCTGAAATGGCGACTCCTCGGTGCCCGCATCCACGTATTCGCGCAGGCCACCGGCAAAATTGGCAGCAAGCCCGATGGCATTACGCATAGTGACTGCGTCAAAGCCGCGTATACGTCCGCTAGCGACCGTTGCACCAAACACGCCATACGAAGGCGTAGTGCGAAAGCCGCGCAGGCTCAGATCTGCTGCGTGATCGCGGCCGATGCGCAATGCCGATTCGTAACCTGCAACGAGGCCTGACAGCAGCGTGGCGCCCGTGGCATTTTCAGTTTCGGCGGCAGCAAGCGCTGAAGGGATGACCACGCCGCCGATATGTCCGCACGGGTGCGAGTCGCCCTGCACCCGCCCTGATAGCAGGACTGCATTGGCAAAGGCTGCGCTGCCTTGCGATGTGCGTGCGCCATCGATCAGTCGTGTGGTTGCGCCCGATTCGCGTTTGCGGTCGGCCGCATCCCATGCGAGCTTTGCGGGACGCGCGCGCCGCGTGCCGATGCCGACGGCGAGGCCGTACAACAAACACGCTTTCGCGTTCTCAAGCAAAGTGGCAGGTAGCGAGCGTGCTTCAAAGAACGCCAGGAATTGCGCAAATGCTGTGATGTCACTCGCACCGCTCACGCGCCGTACCTCGCTCTAGTGGATTGCATTATGGAATAGGAAACTGCGCCGGGAAGATGATGTGGTAGTCTAATTGCAGCATACCAAAAACCAATAAATTTATGTATTTGACTCGTTTGTAGTGGGGCTGGGCTATTCACATATGGACTCATCGATGAAACGCGGCGTGCGAGCACGCGCGCGCAGCAGAATTGCAATGGATCCGGTATCGCTGGAAATTCTGTGGAGCCGCCTGATTGCGATTTCGGAAGAGCAGGCGGCGATGGTGCTGCGTACGGCATTTTCGAGCATCGTGCGCGAGTCGTATGACTTCACTTGCGTGCTGCTGACGCCTGCGGGCGATTTGCTCGCACAGCCCTTTCAGTCGCTGCCGGGCTTTACGCGCTGTGCGTCCACCGTAATGAAACATTTCCTGTCGCGCTGGCCGGACTGGCATCCAGACGACGTAGCGATGACCAATGACCCGTGGCTTGCGGCCGGGCATTTGAATGATGTGGCTATAGCGGTGCCGGTTTTTCATCGCGGAAAAATTGTCGCGTTCTCCGCCAACATTGCCCATCAGGCCGACATCGGTGGACGTGGGTATTCAGCAGACGGCGCCAGCATTTTCGAGGAAGGTCTGGCGTTGCCGCCGATGAAGCTCTACCAGGCCGGCAAGGTAGTACCGGAGGTTCTGCAGATTCTGGCTGAGAACGTGCGGCTGCCCGATCAGGTGCTGGGTGACATCCACGCGCAGGTGGGCGCGGCAAGATTGGGTGCGCGGCGAGTAAGCGAACTGCTGGATGAAGCGGGTCTCGACAACCTCGATGGCATTGCTGCCGAGGTGCTGTCGCGCTCGGAGTCGGCGATGCGTTCCGCGCTGCGCCGGGTGCGTGACGGCGTGTATACCAATGTCGGCATCATGGATGGCTTCGACGAGCCGCTGACCATTGCGTTGAAGCTCACGATTAAAGGCGAGAAACTCGAATTCGATTTCACCGGCACTTCGGCACAGATCAATAAGGGCATTAACAGTTGTTACAACTATACCTACGGCTACGCGGCTTTCGCAGCGAAAGCGGTTCTGGAACCGCTGATACCCAACAACGAAGGTGCCTACCGGCCGATCACGCTAAAAGTGCCTGAAGGTACGTTGCTGAATTCGACGCGCCCTGCGCCGGGTAACAGCCGTGGCCGTGTCGGACATATGATCGTGCCGGTGGTGTTTGGTGCGTTGGCCAAGGCGCTTCCTGACGTGGTTCCCGCCGAATCGGGCAGTCCCGCGCCACGCGTGAATTTCTTTGGCGATCGTGAAGACGGCAGCGCATTTCAGTGCATGCTGATTACCAGTGGCGGTCTCGGTGCATCGCTTACGCGCGACGGTCTTGCCGGAAAATCGTTTCCCACAAATACCAAGATGGCTTCGCTGGAGATTATGGAAAGCCAGTCGCCGATACGCTTTCTGCGGCGCGAGCTGGTGACGGATTCCGGCGGTGCGGGGCGGCATCGCGGTGGCATGGCGCAGGAAATCGTGGCACAGGTGCTGGGGCGCAAAAGCATTTACGTATCAACCAGTTCCGAGCGCATCAAAAATCCGCCGCGCGGCTATCGCGGCGGCTTGCACGGTGCGGGGGCGGTGTTGAGCCGCAACAACGGTGAGTATCTCGCGCCGAAAGGCCGCACCTTGCTCAAAGCGGGCGATATCGTGACTGTGCGCACGCCAGGTGGCGGCGGCTTGGGGACGCCGGGCGCACGCGATAAGGCAGCGATAGAACACGACCTGCGGCAGGGTTATGTCAGCGCGTCAGGTGCGCGCAAAGATTACGCGGTATCCGGCAAGCGCGGCTCGCCAAAGGTGCGCTCATGAAAAGTGCACGCTTCAGACTCGGCGTGGATGTCGGTGGCACCTTCACCGACTTCGTGTTGATCAATGAGGGCACCGGCGAATTGTTTCGCGAAAAATGCCTGACCACACCCGAAGACCCGGTGATCGGCATCATGAACGGCATTGCACGGTTGCAGGCTGCAGGTATCGTCAAGGCGGAAGAGATCATAGGCGTTGCGCACGCCACCACGCTGGTCGCCAATACGCTGATTGAACGCAAAGGCGCCCAAACGGGGTTGTTGGCCACGGAAGGCTTTCGCGACATTATTGAACTGGGCAGCGACATGCGTTACGACATGTACGATCTTGCGATTGAGTTTCCTGAGCCGCTGGTGGAACGTGCGCAGCGCCTCGGTGTACGCGAGCGTATGGCGGCCAGCGGTGAGTCACTTATTTTGCCCGCAGCGGCCGATGTGCGGCGGCAGGTGCGGGCACTGCTGGCGCGGGGTGTTGAATCCATAGCCGTGTGTTTCCTGCACAGCTATCGTAACGCGTTGCATGAGCAACAGGTTTTAAAGCAGATACACAGGGAATTCCCGCGCGTCGCGGTTTCGATATCGTCGGTGGTCGCACCCGAAATACGCGAATATGAACGCACGGTCACGGTGATCGCCAACGCCTACGTGCAGGCGGTGGTGCGCTCGTACCTGGAGCGATTCGAAAAAACCATGGCTGCGGCACGGGTGAAGGCGCCCATATTGGTGATGCTATCCAACGGCGGCATGACCACGCCCAGGGTAGCGGCAGAGGTGCCGATACGTTTGATCGAATCGGGACCGGCGGCTGGTGTGTTGTCCGCGTGTCACGCCGGCGCGCGCATCGGCGAGCCCAATCTGCTGGCGTTCGACATGGGCGGCACCACCGCCAAAGCGTGTTTTATCGGGAGCGGCAAACCCGCGTTCACGGGCCAGTTTGAGGCGGCGCGCGTGAAGCGCCAGTTTCGCGGTTCCGGCATGCCGTTGAAAGTGCCGTCGGTTGAGATGATCGAAATCGGTGCGGGCGGCGGCTCGATCGCGCGGCTGGATGGCACGGGCTTGCTCAAGGTGGGGCCGGATTCCTCGGGGGCTGTTCCGGGGCCGGCCTGCTACGGACGCGGTGGCATCGCGCCCACCGTGACAGACGCTGACCTGGCGCTGGGCTATCTCGATCCGGGCTATTTTTTGGGCGGCGACATGACCTTAAATCTCGCGGCCGCAAAGGCCGCCTTGCAGGCGTTGGGTAAACGCTGCGGTCTGGATGCCACAGCCACCGCAGCGGGCATTGCACAAGTCGTGAATCAGAACATGGCGACCGCGATACGCATCCATGCGGCGGAGCGCGGCAAAGACTATCGCCGTTCCAGTCTGTTTGCGTTTGGCGGTGCGGGGCCGGTGCATGCGTACGAGATCGCACGCATACTGCGCATCCCGCGCATAATTTGTCCGCTGGGCGCGGGTACCAATTCCGCGTTCGGGTTGCTGGCGGCGCCGGTGGCGGTGGATTTGTCGCGCTCGTATAACGTAGCGCTGCATGACATCGACTGGGCGCGGCTCAATGCGTTGTATCGCGACATGGAGGAGGAAGCTCGCCGCATGCTGGCGGATGCCGGTGTGAAATCGCCGCTGCTGGTGCGCTCGGCAGACGTGCGGTTTGTAGGGCAGGGGTTTGAACTGCCGGCGAAAGTGTCCAGCGGCAAGCTGGCGCCACGTTCCATGCAGCGCATTGAGGCGTCGTTTCACGAGGTCTATAAGTCCGTTTACGAAGAAGTACCCGGTAGCTTGCCGGTCGAAGCGATCACCTGGCGGTTGCGCGCATCGGGGCCAGAGCCGGTTGTATCAGCATCCTTTGGTGTAACGCAAAAGGTGCGCAAGGCACGTGCGCCGCGCCGGGCGTTTTTTCCGGAGCTGAAAAAATTTGTTGAAACGCCGGTGTACGAGCGCTCCGCCCTGAAAGCATCGACCAGGCTTCGCGGACCGGCCATTGTGGAAGAACGCGAATCGACGGCGGTGATTGGCCCGCATGGACGTGTGCGCGTCGACCGCGATTTGAACCTGATCATCGATATTGCCAATACGAAATAGTTACGCAACCCCAACCTTCAACAAACGAGGTACTCAGCATGGATCCCGCCAAACGATTACGCCAACTGATGAATGCGCCCGGCCCGATACTCGCGCCCGGCGTCTATGATTGCATTTCCGCCAAGGTAGTTGAACGTGCCGGCTACGATGCCGCATTTGTCAGTGGCGCCGCAGTTACGGCCAGTGTGCTGGGCTATCCAGACGTGGGCTTGCAAACCATGCCGGAGATTCTGGCGCAGGTACGCAATATGGCACGCGCGGTGGAGATTCCGCTGATTGTCGATATCGATACCGGCTATGGCAATGCGCTGAACATGATGCGTGCGATCCGCGAGTTTGAGGCTGCCGGCGCTGCGGGAGTGTTCTTTGAGGATCAGGGCTTTCCCAAGCGCTGCGGGCATTTTGAGGGCAAAAAGCTGATTACGGATCTGGAGATGGCTGTCAAAGTGCGCGCCGCGTGCGAGGCGCGCCGCTCGTCCGATTTTCTGATTATTGCGAGAACGGATGCGCGTGCCGTTGAGGGGCTGGATCGTGCCCTCGAGCGTGGTCAGGCGTACGTGGAAGCTGGCGCGGATGCGATTTTCGTCGAAGCCTTGTTGAGCGAAGACGAAATGCGCAAAGCAGCGGCCGCAATCAAGGCGCCGCTGCAGGCGAACATGAGCGAAGGCGGGGGCAAGACGCCGATCGTTCACTATCAACAGTTGTATGAAATCGGCTTCAAGATTATTTCCTACAGCGGGCTATTACAGCGCACGGCAGTGAAGGGCATGCAGAATGCGCTCGCTGTACTGCGCAAGGAGGGCAGTGCGGAGTCGCTGTATCCCGACCACCTGTGCAGCCTGGTTGACCGTAGTGCATTGCTGGGGCTGGAAAAATTCTACAAACTCGAAGAGCGGCTGTACGGGCCGCTGCTCGATACAGAAAAAAGCTGGCGCGGCCAGCTGCAAGCGCAGGCGAAAGATGCCGGCGCTAATGACCGGTTGCCTTTTTAAGTGCGCAAGGCCATGCGCGCGCGAAATGTTGTGGTGATGCTTGCGTGCGGCGCCCTCAGCGCGACGCTGTGTTTTGCGCAAGCGGAAAAATTCCCGGCGCGACCGGTGCGCATCGTTGTGCCCTCAACGCCGGGCGGCGGACTGGATGTGATGGCGCGCATACTGGCGCCGCGGCTGACTGAAAAATGGGGTGCGCAGGTGGTGATCGACAATCGCGCAGGTGCGGGCGGCATCATCGGCACCGACATCGTGGCTAAATCTGCGCCTGACGCTTACACGCTGTTGCTGGTCACTACGGGATTTTCAACTAATTCTTTTTTAATCAACAAGTTACCGTATAACACGAAGCAGGATTTTGAGCCCATCACCATTGTCGGTTCAACGCCCGTGGTGCTGGTGGCGCACCCGTCACTGAACGTGCGCACGGCAAAAGAAATGCTGGCGCTGGCCAAACAGCAGCCTGAAAAACTCACCTTTGGTTCGTCAGGGCAGGGCAGCGGTGGACACTTGTCGATGGTGCTGATGCAGCGTGTGGCCGACATTAAATTCATCCACGTGCCGTACAAAGGCGCGGGCGCGGCGACTGCCGCGATTGTTGGTGGCGAAGTGAATCTGTTGTTCACCGCGCCGAGCGCGGCGCTGGCGCAAGTGCAGGCCGGCCGCTTGCGTGCGCTGGCGGTGACCAGCGCGAAACGGGTGAGTGTGCTGCCTGACGTGCCGAGTGTGATTGAGGTTGGACTTGCAGGGTGTGTCGTCGATGGCTGGTATGGCTTGCTTGCACCGGCAGGCACACCCAAGGCGCTGATCGACCGCATTCATGCCGATGTGTTGTCGCTGATCAAGCAACCCGATGTGGCAGCGAGATTGCAGGGCGCGGGCTTTGCAGTGGATGGCAGGCCACCTGCACAGTTTAAGCAATATTTGCAGGAAGAAAATAAGCGGTGGGGCGTGGTGATCAAAGAGGCGGGGTTGCGCGGGGAGTAACGCTGTTGCCGGGAGCGGGTGTTGCATAAGCTCGACGCCGAGTTCCAGGGCGACACGAAACTCCACCGTCTGCACACCAGGATAGCGGACTGAAAAAACGCGAGATTCGGCACGTCGCACGCGGCCGCCCAGCGCGTGTCTAAACCGGGAATCCGAATTCGGCAGAGCGATTGACATCCGCGCACTGTAGTCCACGCGCCGTCGTGTAGCCACTTGAATAGTTTACCGGCAGGCCGTCAGCAGCGTGTCGGGCTTTGGGTTTTCAGCTTGAGGTGTTCGCGAGCGGCGCAGCGGCGTCAGTCAGTTCGACCGGAAAGTGACACCCCACCTGATGGCCTGTACCGTCAGCGAGCAGCGCTGGTGGTTGCTCCGCGCAAAGGGCTTGCGCCTTCCAGCAGCGGGTACGAAAACGGCACCCGGATGGGGGGTTGGCCGGGCTCGGCACCTCGCCCTGGAGCAGAATCCGCTCGGCGCCCGCTTCGTTCGTAAAGTCGATGCGTGGCTGTGCGGACAGCAAGGCTTTGGTTTAAGGATGGCGAGGCGTTTTGAACACCCTCTCGACAGGCTTCCGGCTATAACGTGCAGCGCCGCTACGACAACGGCTACTCTCAGTGCATGTATGTCAAAGGGGCGGTGCCCGGCCGTCTGGCCGCGCAACAGCGCCCGGCGGCGCAAGCGCAGCCAGCGCTTCCGCAGCCGTACTATGCACCGCCGCCGATGGCACAGGCGCCGTATTATGGTACTCCGCCGCCGCCGGGATCGGCGCCACTTCCGCCTTCGGTGATCGTTCGCTGATGCAATAAACGGCCCGTGACCACACGGTCCGTTTTTTTTCGTGCCGTAACGCTACGCGTTCATGCACATTGACAAAGCACCTGGGTCCGCACTACCGTGACCCTCGTTGTCGTATCACGCCCGCGAGGATGCCATGCCACGAAAATCGACTTGCTTATGGTACTTATGGTACTTATGGTACCTGGGGTGTTTCGCCGCGTTCGGGTTAATGGGGTCGGCGCCAGCCGCGGTGTATGCTCAGCCCTATCCCAATCGCCCGATCCGCTTGATTGTGCCGTACGCGCCGGGCGGCCCGACCGACACCACCGGCCGCATCGTTGCGCAGAAGTTGAGCCAGCGCTTGGGGCAAAACGTGGTGGTGGACAATCGCCCGGGCGCAACGGGCACAGTCGGCGCGGAAATCACCGCGCGCGCGCCACCCGATGGCTACACCATCCTGTTGTGCAGCACCACCACGCGCGCGCGCAGCCCTTTCCTTGCCAAGCTGCCGTACGATCCGCAGCGCGACATCGCGCCGATCAGCCTGGTTGCGCGCATACCGTATTTGTTCATGGTACGGCCCGATTCCGGCCTGACCACGGTGAAGGACCTTATCGCCGCGGCCAAAGCCAAGCCCGGCACGCTGAACTACGGCTCGTCCGGCACCGGCGCTGGCGCGCATCTTTCCGTCGTGCAATTCGCGCTGATGGCGGGCATCAACGTGGTGCACGTGCCGTATAAAGGCAGCGCGCCCGCCGCAGCGGATTTGATGGGCGGCCATTTGCATTTCGTGTCCGAGGGCGCCAACGCCGCGGTGGCGTTGGTACGCGGCGGCCGGCTCACCGCCATCGGTATTGCCGCCACCAAGCGCCAGGCAGCGCTGCCCGACGTGCCGACCATTGCCGAGGCCGGCGTGCCCGGCTACAGCTACGACGCCGGCCACGGCATCTGCACCTCGTCGGCCACGCCACCGGCAATCGTTGCGTTGCTGGGGCGCGAGATAGCTGCCATTCCGCATTTGCCTGACGTGCGCGAACGGCTGCTCCTCATGGCGACCGAACCCGTCGGCAGTACGCCGGACGAATTCGCCGCCATCATGGAAAAAGAATTGCCGCGGCTCGAGGCCTTATACAAACTGGTGGCGCAGGGGGCGCGCTGAATGCACGTTGTTGCGTGTCGATCTAGCGCGCACGAACCGCGCGCTCACTCCGGCGTAATCCCCGCCGCCTTCACCACCTTGGCCCACTTCGCGACTTCGTTGCGCAGGAACACGGCGTAGTCTTCCGGCTTGCGCCCGCCCAATAGCGCGCCGCCCGGCGACAAGCGCTCGCGCACCGCAGGTAGCGCCAACGCACGCACCGTTTCACCGTGCAAACGCGTGATGATGTCGCGCGGCACACCGCCGGTGGTGAAAAAACCGAACCACACGCCGGATTCGTAACCGGGCACGCCCGACTCCGCCACTGTCGGCACATGGGGAAAATCCGCCAGGCGTTTTTCCGACGCGATACCGATCATGCGCAGTTTGCCGGCCTGCACCAGCGGCGCCACCGCCAGCACCATGCTGAACTGAAATTGCACATGGCCCGCGGCAAGATCCATCAAGGCCGGCCCGGTGCCCTTGTACGGCACGTGCTCGGTTTTCACTCCGGCGAGCAGATTGAACTGCACACCAGCCAAATGATTGGTGCCGCCCACGCCTGCCGACGGATAACGCAATTCTCCGGGCTTGGCCCTGGCGAGTCTCGCCAGTTCGCCGGCGTTGCGCGCCGGCACCGAAGGATGGATCACCAGCGTGAAAGGCGCCTGCACCACATCAGTAATGGGCGCGATGTCGCGCAAGGTGTCGTACGGCAGCGCGCGGTGCGTGCTGGGAAAAATCACAAACGAACTCGACATCAGCATGGTGGTGTGGCCATCGGGCGCTGCTTTAGCCGTCAGGTCGATGCCGATAATGCCGCCAGCACCACCGCGATTGTCGACGATGATTTGTTGCCCCAGGGCTTCGCTCAAGCGCGGTGCGAGCGTGCGCGCGGTGGCATCGGCCGGCCCGCCCGCTGCAAATGGCACCACCATGCGTACGGGTCTGATTGGGTACTGCTGCGCGATGGCGTTCACCGCGAGACATGCCGCGATGCCTGCGCACACGGGCTGCAGTGTCATACGCCTCCAGGAATAAAACATAACTAATTGATTCTAAACATTTTTAGAGATATTGCCTGAACTCGGCTATGGTCTCGCGATAGGTTGTCTGGCTCGTCTCGGGATTGCGAAACTCGTAGCTGTCGTAGTGCCCGACCTTCGGCAGTTTGACGAGTTTTTTCGGCTCGCCGCATTTGGCATAACAATCGAGTTGCTGCTGCGGCGGCACCAGGTTGTTGAATTCGGCGTAGACGAAATCGCGTCATGACAATTCTGCGCCTGCTCCAGCGCGCGATGGCGGTTGCGCCGTCCTTCGCTTTTGCCGAAGCCCTGGTAGTCGAAACCAAACACAAACCTGCCCTCTGCACACAAGCGCTTCATCATATGCGTGCAATCGGCCTGGGTGTTGCCGCTGTAGCCGGCGAGCGCCAGGATGCCGGGGCGTGAAGCATCGCCTGTTTTCCAGTCGGCGGGCGTGTAGAGATAGCCTGCGATTTTCAGGCTGTCGCTGTGGAAGGTGACTTCGCTTGGATTCATGTTTGCTCAAAAAAATCTTTGCCACAGATTTCACAGATAAACACAGATTTAAACCATCACTGTCGTTCCCGCGCAAGCGGGAACCCATAACTCAGTGCCACTTGCGACGTTGTTCCCCCTCCTACCCCGGTGCACGGGGGAGGGGGTACCCACCTGCACCGGAATGACATACGGAGTTTAATCTGTGTTTATCTGTGAAATTTGTGGCAAAAAAGCCGTTGATGTCAATCCGCCTTGATCCCCGCCTGCTTGATCACCCGCGCCCACATCGCCACTTCCTCGCTGATCACTTTTTTGAACTGCTCCGGCGAACTCGCCACCACTTCCGCGCCATCCTTGGTAAAGCGTTCGGTGATATCCGGCGAGCGCGCGGCGCGCACGATGTGCTCGTTGAGTATTTTGATGATCGGTGCGGGGGTCGCCACCGGCGCCACCACCCCCACCCAACTGTTGAATTCATGCTGCGGCACGCCGGATTCCGCCACCGTCGGCACATTGGGCAGTATCGCCATGCGCTTGGTGCTGGTCACCGCCAGCACGCGCATGCGATTGGAATTGACGTAGCCGACCGCCGCCACCACGGCGAGTGCGGCCATATCCACTTCGCCCGACATCAGCGCGATCAACGCCGGGCCGCCGCCTTTGTAGGGCACATGCGCAAATTTAGTATCGGTTTGCGAGGCCAGTAACTCCACCGCAAGATGGGTAAGCCCGCCCGCGCCGGCAGTGCCGAATTTGACCGTGCCCGGACTTTTTTTCGCCAGTGCAATCAGTTCCTTAATGTTTTTCACTGGCACCGAAGGATGCACCGCGATCAAACTCGGCGACGAGGCTATCAAACACACTGCCGCGAAATCACGCCCCGGGTCGTAACCGAGTTTGGAAAACAGCGACACGTTCGCCACCAGCCCCACCGTGTTCGCGAGCAGCGTGTAACCATCACCGGGCGCACGCGCCACCAGTTCCGTGCCCAGATTGGTCGAGGCGCCGGGGCGCGATTCCAGCACGACGCTTTGCCCGATGGTCTCGCTCATGCGCGGCGCGATCACGCGCATCACGGTGTCGATGCTGCCGCCGGGCGGCACCGGTATCACCATGCGGATGGACTTCACCGGAAAGCTGCCCGTCTGCGCACCCGCAGTCACGCTGACCGCAAACAGTAACGCTGCCGCTGAGTTTCGCCTCACGCCTCTCTCCTCACGCCTAACCCTCAATACGTATATTCGCGTCGCGGATAATCTTTGCCCAGCGCTCATGCTCGCTGCGCATGCGCCGATCCACGTCGTCCGCGGTACCGCCCGCCACCGCCATGCCCTGCGTATCGAACAATTTGCGCACCGCGGTGTCCTGCAGGATTTTGTTCATTTCCGTATTCAGCCGTGCAATCACCGTGGCCGGCGTGCCTTTGGGCGCGAGAAACGCGAACCACGATTCGACGTCGAAGCCGGGCACGGTTTCCGCCAGCGCCGGCCAATCGCGCTGCGTGGGCCAGCGCTGCGCCGTGGAAACCGCCAACGCGCGCAGCCGCCCCGACTGTATATGCGGCGACACCGGCAGCAGCCCCGTCATCATCACCTGCACCTGCCCCGAGATCAAATCGGGCATGCCCAGCCCGGTGCTCTTGTACGGCACGTTCAGCATGCGCATCTGCGTGAGCGACATCAGATGTTCCATCGCCAGATGCGTGAGGCTCCCCACACCGGGCACCACGAACGACAACTGCCCCGGCCGCGCACGCACGAACGCGATCAGTTCCTTCGCCGATTTCACTGGCACCGCCGGATGTACTACCAGCACCAGCGGCGAGTAACCCACGCGTATGACACCGCTCAAACCACCGATCGCGTCATAGGCCGGTTTGTGCGCAGCGATGGTTGCCGGCACGCTGCCGGAAATCAGCATCAGCGTGTAGCCGTCGGCGGGTGACTTCACCGCCATACCGATGCCGATCAGCCCGCCGCCGCCGCCGCGATTGTCGACGATGAACTGTTGCTCCAGCGTTTCGGAAAGTTTGGAAGACATGATGCGTGCCACGATATCGCTGCCGCCGCCGGTGGCCATAGGCACGATCACGCGCACGGATTTGGCGGGCCAGGCTTGCGCGAAGGCCGCGCCACACGCCAGAATTTGTGCAATGCCACACGCTGCTACGCCGTATCGAATCACCATGCCTCCGGATTTATCCTGCACGCGGTGCGCCTGCGACGTCCCGCACATTCACAGATCAGTGCTGCTGCCCTGCTGGTGCGGCAGATGGTCTCGCCCAAATAACAGGGCGAACCGCGGTTTGCCAGGGCCCGCCCCAGGATCACACCACAGCCGCGATTAACTGCCGTGCGGCGCCGCCCACTGCCCCACGTCGTAGCCGGGACGATAGTTACGGTTAGTCTGCACCGGATTGCGATTCACCAGCGGCCGCGCGTAGAGCGGATGCGTCATGCTGCGCACTTCATGCGCGATGGTGTAGAGGTGCTTGCCGTTGTCGAGGGATAGGACTTTTAAAGGCCATTTTTCACTAACTCGCAATCTATCCCGCGACGGGCGAACAGTCAATCGCGTAAATTTTCGCCAAGCCCCCTGAAAATTTTGCACCGCGAAATGTTGCGCTTCAGCTAATGTGGCAAGCCATGCCACGCGCATCACATCGGACAAACGTATCATCGATGTCTCCTAGCGGGTAAGCTCTTTGACAATGTACGCCAGCGCAGCGCAGTCGTCAAGAATCTCGCCTGGCGGATGGCATCACACTCGCGTTGAACCACTCAAGACGCGGCAGACCTCTGCGCTCAATGCATGCCGTAAAAGCTCAGTGCGCCGCCGGCCATCACCTGATGCTTCGCCGCGGCGGACAACGGCGCCAGCCGGTCGCGGATCATTTTGGGCGCGCCCGGGAAGAACCCATCCTGATGCGGATAATCGGTCGCCCACATGATCTTGCCGGGACCGATATATTCGGCGAGCACGGCGATGCTGTTTTCCACGGGCTCGAAGGAGATCCAGCAATTGCGCTGGAACAACTCGCTCGGACGCATTTTCGGCGCGGTGTCATTGAACCCCTGGTCGTCGAAATGCCGGTCCATGCGGTCCAGCCACGGCGCGATCCAGCCGCCGCCAGACTCCATGAAGCCCACGCGCAGCCGCGGATGGCGGTCGACCACACCGCCCCAGATCACGCTGAGCGCCGCGAGCATCATCTCCATGGTGTGCGAGACCATATGCCGTGCCGCCCGGTCGGATTCAAAACGGTCGACGCCCACGGTGGGCATCGCGTTGGTCGAGCCCTCGTGGAACGCGATGGCAAAGTCGAGGCCTTCGGCCAACTGCCAGAACGGCTCGTACATCGGCTCGCTCAACATCTTCTTGCCGTGATACGGGTTCGGCCGCAAAAAGCCGCTGCGCATGCCCAGCGTTTCGCGCGCGTAGCGCATCTCTACCATCGCGCCTTCGACCGACTGCATCGGCAGCATCGCGACCCCGAACAATCGATCAGGGTACGGCTTGCAGTAATCCGCGAGCCAGCGGTTGTAGGCGCGGCACATCGCGGCGGCGAGGTCGGGGGCCTCGACCGCCCCGGTGAACAGACCCAGGCTTGGGTAGAGGTACGCGGCGTCGATCCCGTCGAGTTCCATATCGGTGATGCGCGCGTGCGGGTCGAACCCGCCCTTGCGTCCATCGGCGTATTTCAGGCTGTCGAGCTTGACCTCGCCCTGGCGCACGCCGACAGAGCCGAGGCTGCCGATGCCCCGCGGATTGCCCAGCAGCTTGCCCTCAACGGAGAGCCGTTCCTTGCCATTGTGGTCGATAACGAATTGCGGCCGGCGTTCGCGGAACGCCGGGTCGATATAGTCATCCCATAGCGTGAGCGGCTCGAGAATGTGGCCGTCGGCGTCAACAACATCGTAGGTGCGTGTCATTGCCATTTTCCTTTTAAGGTTGCATCCCAAGTCATGGTAGCACGGCGACCACGGGGCTGCGAGATCCAATCGACCCCAGGGCAATAGCATCAAATACCATTTGCCACAAGCCCAAGCAACTGCTCACGATATCGGTCACTGGTGCAGGCGAGCATGCGCCTGCCCTTGATGTTGCCCTTGCGCGATTTATCCAGCCGCAGAATATTGAGCACCATGCGGCGCACGACGGCAAGGTTTTGAGCGCTGTTCTTGACCCGCGCCCGCACCTGATCATCGTTCAGACAAACATCCAGACACCAATGCAAGCGGTTCTCGACCTCCCAGTGGCTGCGCACCGCGTGCGCAAGACTCTTGGCCTTGACGGGGATGCTGCCGATGTAGAGCCGATCCTGCACACTGGTTTTGCCCTTCACCGTGCGCTCGGACTGCACTACGCCAAACATCGCGAGGCCAGGCCACTGCTGCGGGTTGGCCAGGCAGTCCAGGTGCCCGAAGGCAAAGTAGCGGCGCACCTCGATACGTCCGTGATCCTTCTCCACCGTCTCGTAGTAGTCATGGTGCGCGTGCGCCCAACCAGACGCCTGCGCAGTGGTGAAGAACTCGCGGATCGAATCGGCAAGCGCCGGCTGGTCTTGCCGTCCATGGCCACGACCGTGCCCGGTTCCAGCGCGGGTATCATGCCGGCCACCCACTGCCGAAAGCTCTTCTCCACGGCCTGCGCATCCAGCATCCCGAATACCCGCCCCATGGTGTCGTGTGAGGCGATGCCACGCTCAAGTTTCATGAATTGCCTTAACTATTCCAGCCGCTCCTTGGCCCACAGTTCCATGTCCACAAAGTTGTCCGCCCCGCACAGGGTTGCGCATACCGCTACTACGAGCATTTCCACCAGATCGTGCGTGCTGCGCCCGACTATCCTTGGATCGACTATCATCGAGAATGCTGCGGCTAGACTGACCGGCTTTCCTGTCTCCATCTCGACTCCAAAAAGACAGTAAGCTACACACACTGCGCAAAAAGTACAACCCCAGTATCATCGCCATTCAGCTACTCCGGAATTTGATGCAGTTGCCCTGACACAAAGCGGCAGCCCCACTAAATCGGGCGAAAGGCGTATCCTGTCTGCAGACGTTTAGAGCAAGGGACTCCCCTATGGACACCAGCACCGACCCCCGCACCGCGAACCGCGCATCCGATGCGCCGAAGCAGGATCTGCGAGCATGGCTCGCGCAGATGGAGGCGGCGGGAGAGGTGACGCGCATCAGCGGCGCCGAGCGCGAACGGGAGATCGGCGGCATCGTCGACATCTACCAGCGCAAGATCGGCAACCCCGCGGTGCTGTTCGACGATATTCCGGGCTTCCCGCAGGGCCATCGCATCCTGGCCAACATTCTGACCTCGAACCGCCGCATTAATCTCACCCTGGGCAACCCGGCCGAAGGTAGCGAGATCGAATTGGTGCGTCATTGGCGCAAGTACATGAAAGAAGCGCTGTCGATTCCGCCGCTAACGGTGACCAGTGGCGCGCTGCTGGAGAATGTCAGGACCGGAGACGCTATCGACCTGTTCACAATCCCCGTGCCGCGATGGCATGAACACGACGGCGGCTACTATATCGGCACCGGTGATATGGTGGTCATGCGGGATCCCGACTCCGGCTGGATTAATTACGGCGCTTATCGCGTGCAGGCGCACGACAAGAAGCTCGCCACCGTAATGTGCTCCAAGGGCAAGCATGGCGACATGATCCAGAAGAAGTATCACGAGCGCGGCGAGCCGTGTCCGGTGGCTGTGGTGTGCGGCATGCATCCGGCGCTGTTCATGATCGCCGGCCTCGAAATTCCGCACGGCAAGAACGAATACGACGCGGCCGGCGGTCTGATCGGCGAACCGGTGCAGGTGATCATGGGGCCAAAGACCGGCCTGCCGATTCCCGCGCATGCAGAGATTGCCTTCGAGGGCTTCATCCATCCGGACGATCGCATCGACGAAGGCCCGCTTGGCGAATGGACCGGCTACTACGCCGGCGGATTGAAGAAAGAGCCGGCGATTCGCATTGAAACGATGATGTATCGTAACAATCCGATATTGCTCGGTGCGATTCCGGGCATTCCACCGGATGATGATTCGTTCTATCGTGGTTCGTATCGGTCGGGCGCGGTGTGGAACCAGCTCGAGGCCGCTGGCGTTCCAGAGGTGAAGGGAGTTTGGTCGCATGCCGCCGGTGGCAGCCGCCTTTGGCTTACGGTTGCCATCAAGCAGATGTACGCCGGCCACGCCAAGCAGGCGGGATTGATCGCCTCGCAATGCCACGCCGGCGCCTACGTCAATCGTTTCGTGGTGGTGGTGGACGACGACATCAATCCCGCCGACATAGACAAGGTGATCTGGGCGATGTGCACGCGATTTGATCCGCGCGAAGGCATGGAGATTCTGCGCGGCTGCTGGAGCTCGGCGCTCGATCCGATGGCGTACTCGCCGCAGGATCCGCGCAACGCCCGCGTGGTGATCGATGCCTGCAAGCCGTTTGGCCGTCGCGACACATTTCCGATGGTGGTGCGCGCCAGTGCAGAAGTTGAAGCGCTCGTGCGTTCAAAGTTCGGCGCATTTATGCCGAAAGGATCGTGAAGGTTTATTCTGATTACTCGCGGCGTATGCCGGCGGCCTTGACCACTTTTGCCCATTTGTCGGCTTCGTTTTTGACGAAGGCGGTGAAGGCTTCCGGGGAATTGCTGGACGCGATAGCACCCAGGGCGAAAGATTTTTCCTTCATTTCGGCGGTGCTCAGTATCTTCACCAGTTCGGCGTTGATTTTGTAGACCATTGCGCGCGGCGTGCCGGCCGGCATCGTCAAGCCCTGCCAGGAGCCGCCGTCGAAGCCTTTGAGTCCGGATTCGTCGACAGTGGCTACATCAGGCATAGGCGCAAAACGTTGCTGAGTCGATATTGCAATCGCCCGCAGCTTGCCGGCTTTCACGTAAGGCTGTGCGGCAATCACGGTGCTGAATGCGACCTCGATCGCCCCTGCGATCTGCTCAACCAGCGCCGGCCCGGTTCCCTTGTACGGGATGTGGGCGATGTTTACGCCGCCGTACTGTTTGAACATTTCCATCAGCAATTGCGAACTGGTGCCGATGCCGCCCGAGGCGTAATTGAGTTCGCCCGGGCGTGTCCTGGCAAGCGCCACCAGTTCCCGCACATGCTTCACCGGCAGCGATGGATGCACAATCAGCAGGCTTGGCAGCGTCGCGAGCAGTGTCACGTGCGCGAAGTCCTTGCGCGGATCGACAGCAAGTTTCGTGTAGAGCGAAAGCGAGATGGTCTGCGCAATCGAGATAATGCACATGGTATAGCCATCCGGCGCCGACTTCGCGCATAGCTCGGTACCGAGGTTGCCGCCCGCGCCAGCACGATTGTCCGCGATGATTTGTATCTTCCATGCCCGCGCCAGCGCTTCGGCAGTCATGCGCCCGACGATGTCGGTCGGCCCCCCAGGCGGGAACGGCACAATCATCCGGATCGGCCTCGCCGGATAATCCTGTGCGGCGCTCAGCGTCGCAGTAACGACGCTGCCCGCCACTATGAAACATGCAAGTGCAGTTTTGACTATCATGCCCCTATCCGCCGACATTACGGATCGGCACGCATGCCGCTGGCGTCAACCACTTTTTTCCATTTTGCCAGTTCCGCCAGCACGAATGCGGTGAATTCCTCGGGTGTATTGCCCGCAGGCTCGGCGCCTTGTGCGGCAAAGCGCTCTTTAAGTTCCGGCGCACGCAGAATTTTTGCGGCTTCGGCAGAGACGCGATTCACCGCCTCGCGCGGCGTGCCGGCCGGTGCGAACATGCCGCTCCAGCCACTCACCTCGTAACCGGCCACGCCGGATTCGATCATCGTCGGAAACTCATTCGCGGCTGCGAAGCGCTTGCCGCCGGTGACCGCCAGCGCGCGCAGGCGTGCGGCGCGCACCTGCTGCAACACCGTGGGCAGGGTCGAAAACATCATTTGCACATGGCCGCCCATGAGATCAATCACCGCCGGGCCGCCGCCCTTATACGGCACGTGCAGCAAATCAATTTTTGCCAGCGACTTGAACAACTCGCCCGACAGATGCGTCGAGGTGCCGTTGCCGGATGAGGCGTAGGTGATGTGAGCGGGCCGTGCCCGCGCCAGCGCGATCAACTCGCGCACCGATTTCACCGGAAGTGACGGATGCACGGTCAATATATTCGGGGCGTCCAGCAACAGCGTCACCGGCGCAAAGTCGCGCGCCACATCGAACGGCATGCGGCGATTCACATGCGGATTGATGGTGTGCGAAATGCTGGTGACCAGCAGGGTGTAACCGTCGGCGGGTGACTTCGCCACGATCTCCGCACCAGTGATGCCGCCCGCGCCGGCGCGGTTGTCGACAATCACCGGCACGCCGAAGGCATCGGACAATTTTGCCGTCACGCTGCGCGCGGCAAAGTCGGCAATGCCGCCGGGCGCAAAGGCCACTACCACACGTATGGGTTTGCTCGGGTAGCCCTGCGCGCAGGCGTTTGCTGCGCAGCAGAGTGCGGTAATGTGGAGAAGTAGTGAGCGCGACATTTTCAAGGAAGGATTTTATCTACAGTCTGCACCATTCACAGCCCGGCCCGCAAGGGCAAAGCGTGATGGTAAGTCCTTACGCCGAGCGTGCTAGAATTCTTCACGCGCTTTTCCCTTCTCTAATGCCCCTCCGTCAGCGCTGCCCTCATGAAACCCGCATCATTTGAGTATCACTCGCCCGCTACGCTTGACGCCGCGCTGGCGGTGCTGGCCGGCGCGCGCGAAGGACGCGTGCTTGCGGGCGGGCAAAGCCTGCTGCCCACGATGGCGCTGCGTCTGGCGCGCCCCGCGCACCTGATCGATATCAACGGCATCACCGAACTTGCCGGCTTGCGCGTCGAAAACAACGAACTGGACATCGGCGCGTGTGTGCGTCACGCCGCGTTTGAGCGCACTGTCGAAGAGGGGCCGCTGGGCAGGTTGCTGGCGCACGTGGTGCGGCATATCGCGCATTACCCGATACGCACGCGCGGCACGTTTTGCGGCAGTCTCGCGCAGGCCGATCCGGCGGCCGAGTGGTGCCTGGTGGCGGCAACCTTGTCCGCGCGCATGGTGATTGCCAGCGCGAAGGGACGCCGAGTGGTCAATGCGGACGCGTTTTTCGAAGGGCCGATGATGACCGCGCTGCGCGACGGTGAATTGCTGATCGAAGCACGGCTGCCGCTGCTCAGCGCCGGCACGCACACCGGCTTTTGCGAGTTCAGCCGGCGCGCGGGCGATTTCGCCATCGCGATGGCGTTGGTGACTTATGAGCTACGCGATGGCGTGATGAGCGAAGCGCGAGTGGGCATCGGCGGCGCCGAAGACCGCCCGCGACGCATCGCCGAAGCCGAAGCCGCGATGCGCGGCAAGCCTGCGCGGCAAGACGTATTCGAAGCTGTGGCGGACACCGCAGCGCAGGCGCTCTCGCCCGCTGCTGATATCCGCTACTGCGCCGAGTATCGCCGCGACGCCGCGCGCGCTATGGTGCTGCGTGCGCTGGAGCAAGCCGAGGGAGGCGCGCGATGAGCAATCATAAACAAATATCGTTTAAAATCAATAACTTAACTAAAGTTATGGAAATCGAGCCGCGCCGCACGCTGGTCGACGTGATCCGCGAAGACTGTGCGCTCACCGGCACCCACAGCGGCTGCGAGCATGGGGTGTGCGGTGCATGCACGGTGCTGGTTGATGGCGAACCGGTGCGCTCGTGCCTGATGCTGGGCGTGCAGGCAGCCGGCACATCGATCCGCACGGTGGAGGGGCTCGCGCACAACGGCGTGCTGCATGCTTTGCAGCAGGCATTCATCGATCATCACGCGCTGCAATGCGGTTTTTGTACGCCGGGCTTTCTGATGCTTGCGGTGCACCTGCTCGAAACCAGACCCGATGCCAATGAAGACGAAGTGCGCGACGCGCTGTCAGCCAATCTGTGCCGCTGTACGGGCTACGTCAACATTATCAAGGCGGTGTGCGCAGTGGCTGACCGCAGCAGGACCAGTACAGCCATGGCGGGCGCGACATGAGCGCGAAGCATGAACCGGTGCGCGGCAACGGCCTCATCGGGCTATCCGTCACGCGGCTCGAAGACCTGCCGCTGGTTACCGGGCAGGGCCGCTACGCCAACGATATTTCGTTTCCCAACCAACTGCATATGCGCATGGTGCGCTCGCAGGTCGCGCATGGCCGCATCGTCAGTGTCGATGTGGCGCAAGCGCTCAAGCTGCCGGGGGTGGTGGCGGTGTGGTCGCACGCGGATATTGCCGACCGGCCGCCGATCCAGTTGCGCGAAGGGCCGGATGAGCGGCTCGATCCGTACTTGCAGTACATCCTCGCCAGGGAGCGCGTGCGTTATGTCGGCGATCCGCTGGCGGCGGTGTTCGCCGAAGACGCTTACGTCGCAGAAGATGCGGCCGAGCTGGTGCAGGTCGAGATTGACGCATTGCCGCCGCTGCTGGATGCTGCCGCCGCGCCTGGCGAATTCGCCGCCGGCCTGATGAGCGAGCCGCTGGTGCTGCGCAAGGGCTTTGGCGATGTCGACGCCGCGTTTAACAGCGCGCATGCGGTGGTCGAACTGGAACTGAAGATCGGCCGCCACTCCGGCGTGCCGCTTGAATGCCGCGGCGCGGTGGCGCGCTACGACGCGTTTCGCGATGTGGTGGAGATGTACGGCGCAGCGAAAGTGCCGCACCGCACGCGCGATGGCATTGCCAAAATCCTCGGCCGGCCCACGCAAGGCGTGCATCTCTACGAAGGCCATGTCGGCGGCGGCTTTGGCGTGCGCGGCGAACTGTATCCCGAAGACGCTTTGGTGTGTCTTGCCGCGCTGCGTTTGGGGCGCCCGGTGAAATGGATCGAAGACCGCTACGAAAACCTGATGGCGTGCAATCACTCGCGCCAACAGACGCATCACGTGCGCGCGGCAGTGGACAAGGACGGGCGGCTGCTTGCCATCGATGACGTGTTTTATCATGACCAGGGCGCCTACGTGCGCACCCACGGCGCGCGCCCGGCGGACATGACGGCGGGCATGCTGCCGGCGCAATATCATGTGGCCGCGTACCGTGTCGCCGGCCATTATCGGCTGACCAACAAGACACCGGCGGCAACCTACCGCTCGCCGGGGCGCTACGAAGGCACTTTCGTGCGCGAGCGTCTGATGGACGCCATTGCGGCGAAGCTGGGCATCGACCGCATCGAGATTCGCCGCCGCAACCTGATTCCGAAAAGCGCCATGCCCTATGCGCGCGCGTTGAGCGCGCTTGGCGATAGCGTCGAATTCGACTCCGGTGATTACGCGCTGCTGCTCGACAAATGCCTGGCCAAAATAGGCTGGGCGGAACTGCAAGCCGGCATCGCGCGCCGGCGCGCGGCAGGCGAGACGGTGGGTGTAGGCATTGCGATTTTTCTCGAAAAAAGCGGCCTTGGCCCGCGCGACGGCGCGCATGTCACCGTCGATACCGGCGGTGATGTCGAAGTGATCACCGGCGGCGCATCGGTGGGACAGGGATTCGAGACCGTGATGGCGCAGTTGTGCGGTGATGCGCTCGGCGTCGATTACCGCAAGGTGCGCGTGGTGCATGGCCGCACCGACCGCATTGCTCACGGCATCGGCGCACACGCCGCGCGCGCCACCGTGATGACGGGTTCGGCGGTGCATGTCGCAGCGCTAAAAACCCGCGCCAAGGCGCTAGAGATGGCGTCTATGATGCTTAATGTGCCCGAAGATCAACTCGACATCGCCAACGGCGAAGTGTTGCGCAAGGGCAGCGCCGACCGCATCGGTGTGAGTCTTGCCGACGTGGCGAAAGCGCTGGAGCCGACTTCCAAAACGCTGGGCGGGCGTGAACCGGGATTGACGGCGCTAGGCTGGTTTACCTCGGATCACATGAACTATCCGTACGGTGTGCATATCGCGGTGGTCAACATCGATCGTGGCACCGGCCAAGTCAAAGTCGAGCGCTATCTGCTGGGTTACGACATCGGCCGCGCCATCAACCCGATGCTGGTCGAGGGCCAGCTTGTCGGCGGTTTTACGCAGGGCCTGGGCGGCGCGCTCTACGAAGAATTTCTTTACGATGAAAACGGCCAGCCGCTGTCCGTGACGCTCGCCGATTACCTGATTCCCACCGCGCACGAAGTGCCGGCGGTGGATACACTGGTCACCGAAGATGCACCGAGTCCGTTAAATCCGCTGGGCCTCAAAGGCGCAGGCGAAGGCGGCATCACCGGCGTGGGCGCGTGCATCGCCTCGGCGGTGGACGACGCGCTGGGCATCCCTGGCGCAGTGACGCAACTGCCGGTGACGCCGCAACGCGTGCGGGAGATATTGCGGAGCCGTAAGTCATAACGTAATGCGCCAACTCGATTCCGGCTTGCGGCGGAATGACGGAATCGTAACGGGTCACGGCCACGAAGAGAAGCCGAGGAGCAAGGGAAGCTGCCGCATGGAGCGTCTGGTCCGCCCTCGACAGCCGACGCTCATGAACGAATGCGCTATGGCAGTTGATCGGCCTTAACGGACGTTGACAACCTCGATCATCAGCGTCCCCAATGAATAGGCCATTGGACATTGGCCAGAAGAACGTCCCGAAGGACCGCTTAGTGAAAATTTAGGCGATTGACCGCGATTGACTGTTCGACGGGCGCGGGATAGATTGCGAAATGGTGAAAAAGGTGGTTTGAAATTCCTATACCCCCGTGGAAACTCAAAGAGGTCAGTATTTCGGGGTACTGCTTTAGGAAGGGGATTTGTTATGACCGACGCTGAAATGATCGGACACCTGTGGACCCACAGGACGCAGGACCATCCGGTTTTCTCCGACGAAGAGCTGATGATCGAGCGAGGCGAGGGTGTCCACATCTGGACGCGCAGCGGCAAGAAGCTCATCGACGGGTTTGCCGGGCTCATGGTGGTGCAAGTGGGGCACGGGCGGGCCGAGATCGCCGACGCGATACGCGCCCAAGCCGCGAAGCTCGCCTACTACCCCACTACCCGCCAGTTCTCGAATCCACCTGCGGCGGAACTCGCGGCAAAGCTCGCGACGCTGGCGCCCGGCGATCTCGACTACACGTTGTTTGCCGTGAGCGGTGCCGAAGCCAACGAGCGTTCGATCCAGATTGCACGCCACTACTGGCTCGCCGTCGGACGGCCGCGAAAGTACAAGGTTATAGCGCTGCAGGGTGGGTATCACGGCGGGACAATAGCCACGTTCGGCTTCGGTGGTAGTGCCGAGCAGATCCAGGCGTACGAGCCCTATCGGTGGAGTGGCTTCACGAGGGTGGCAGTGCCGTATCCATTCCGGGATCGAGGCAACGGCACCGACGAGGAACTGGTGCGCCGCTGCTCGGACGCGCTGGCTTCGGCCATTCGCGATGCCGACCCCGAGACCGTGGCGGCGGTCATTCTCGAGCCGGTGCAGGGCGCCAGCGGTTTTGTCGTTCCGCCCCACGGCTGGCTCGCGCGCGTGCGTGACGTCTGTGACGACATGGAGGTGCTGATGATAGCGGACGAGGTCATCACCGGTTTCGGCCGCACCGGCAAGATGTTCGGCGTACAGCACGAGGAGGTCGTTCCGGACCTGATGTCGGTAGCAAAAGGCATCACGTCCGGATACCTTCCGCTCTCGGCCTCGATCGCGCGGGCGAAAATCGCCGACGCGTTCGACCGCCAGAGCAAGGAGGAGAACGTCCATCCGGGTACGTATGCAGGGCACCCGACATCGTGCGCGGCGGCGCTGGCTAATCTCGCTATTATCGAGCGGGAGAACCTCGCGGAAAATGCCGAACGCATGGGCGCGCGCTTGCATGCGACGCTGGAGAAGCTGGTTGGCGGCCTGCCCATCGTCGGCGAAGTGCGTTCTCGCGGGTTGCTCGTCGCCATCGAGATGGTCGACCCACAACGGCCCAATCAGCCGCTCGACAAGAAGCGCCTCGCGAAACTGAGCACCCGCGCGTGGGAGAGAGGAGCGGTTGTGCCTGCCGCCGGCAGCGTCTTTCGAACAGCACCGCCGCTATCTATCAGCGCCGCCGAAGTAGACGAGTTGGCCGATATCATGGCGGGCTCGATCCGTGACGTTCAGGACGAGGTGTCGCGCTCCCCACGAACGATAGCATAGTGGAGTCAGGACTACATGGATTGGTATGAATTTCCAGCAGTCTGTGGGTGCACTTGTAACGGTTAGCGGTGTTGGGCTTCGTTCCTCAGCGCCAGTTAGCGGACTGTCGCCACCTTCGGCAACGAGTCGAAACTCGCCGGTCGCCAAGCAAATTTTCTGACAACGGCAGTCAGTTCAAATCCAAGCGCTTACCTGTTACGATTACCTGTTACGACGCCAGAAACTTGATCCCCGGAAACTTCGCCTATACCTGCGCGGTAGCCCGCGCTGACGAGTGAGAAGGGTCTGCTATGATTCCTGCGCAGCGGCATGAGTGCTACTATTGGGACTTCGGATACTACTGGTAAACTCCTGCGTCTTGTCGAGCAGTTCCACCAAAGGCTGGTCACCAAACTCATGTCAACGCGCACGAAGGTCCAAGCGTGAACGCGCGTATTCTGCCACTGCTTCTGATCGTCGTCGCGACGAGCGTGACCGCCCAAACGTATCCAGCGAAGCCGGTACGCGTTGTGGTTGCTTTCGCGCCCGGCGGCACAACCGATATTCTCGCACGCATCTATTCGCAAAAGCTCTCGGCTGCCACCGGCCAGCAGTTCGTCGTCGATAACCGCACCGGCGCTGGAGGTACAATCGGCACTGAAGCCGTCGTCAGGGCGGCGCCCAACGGCTACACCATCAACTTCGGCTCGACCAGCTCGCTCGCGGTGAGCCCGAATCTTTATTCGAAACTTTCCTACGACCTGATGCGCGACCTGGCGCCGGTGATCCAGGTTGCGACCGCTTCGTTCATGCTGGCAGCGCACCCGTCGGTGCCGGCGAAGAGCATGCGCGAGCTGATCGCGCTCGCGCGCTCGCGTCCCGGCCAGTTGAATTACGCGTCTTCGGGCAGCGGCTCGTCGCTGCACCTTTGCGGCGAATACCTGAAGTACCTGGCGAAGATCGATCTCGTCCACGTGCCGTACAAAGGCGCCGGCGCCGCGCTGCCGGATCTCATCGCTGGACAGGTGCAACTCCTTTTCTCCGACATGGCGCCATTTGTGCCTTACGTGAAAACGGGGAGGCTGAGGATACTCGCCGCTTCGACCGCCCATCGGTCGAGGCTTCATCCGGAATATCCGACGATCGCCGAGTCGGGCGTTCCCGGCTACGACCTTGCGGGCTGGTACGGCGTCGCCGTCCCGATCGCCACGCCGCGGACCATCGTCGATCGCCTGCATGCGGAGTTCGGCAAGGCAATGCGCGCGCCCGACATGGTCGAGCGCTACGCGACGCTCGGCGTCGAGGCCGTCGAATCCACACCCGAGCAGTTCTCCGCCTACATGCGCGCCGAGCTCGCCAAGTGGGGCGACATCATCAAGCGTTCGGGAACGAAGGTCGAATAACTCACGGAGGATGCCATGCAGCCGATGGACTACGGCCCGTTCCCGTACGTGCCGATCAACCGCAGGTCGAAGTGGAACTGGCCGAACGGCGCGCGCCTCGCCGTCTGGGTGATCCCCAATCTGGAGTATTTCCCGCTCAAGACGCCGCTTGCCGGGCACCCGTGGGAGAAGGCGCACGAGCAGAAGGCGCCAACGGTGCGGGCGTGGGGACAGCGCGATTACGGCAATCGCGTCGGGGTGTTCAGGATGATGGATGTGCTTACTAAGCACGGCATCCGCGCGACAGCTACCACAAACGCCGACATCTGCGATCACCATCCACAGATCATCGAGGACGCGGTGAAGCTTGGCTGGGAGTTCATGGGGCACAACAAGACGAACGGCACGCGGCTGACGGCGCTTGAGCCCGAGCAGGAGCGCGAGTTGATCCGCTACTGCACCAAGCGCCTCACCGAAGCGACCGGCAAGCGACCGGTGGGTTGGCTCGGGTCGGGCCTCGCCGAGACGTGGAACACGCTCGATTATCTTGCGGAGGAGGACTACCTCTACGTTTCCGACTGGGTGAACGACGACCAGCCGTATCGCATGAAGGCCGGCGGCAGGGAGCTCGTCTACCTGCCGTACTCGTACGAGGTCAATGATTCAGGGCAGGTCTACTATCGCTTCGGGACGGGCGAGGATTTCGGCCAGATCATCCGCAACACATTCGACGTGCTTTATGCCGAAGGCGCAGAATCGGCGCGCGTGATGGCGATCTGTCTGCATCCTTTCATGACCGGCGTGCCGAACCGCATCGGCGCGCTCGACAAGGCACTCGCTTACGTCAAAGGTCACGACGGGGTGTGGTTCGCGACAGGCGAGGAGATTGTGCGAGCGTATCGCGCTTCGAAAGCCTCGATCTGACCATAGCCGGCAACCATGATCGCAGCCGCAGGGCGATGTTTAGTGCTGACGTTTGTGCCGTACAAGGGCACCGGCCCCGCGCTCACCGAAACCATAGGCGGGCAAGTGCAGGTGATGATTGTCAATCCACTGCCGGCGATTGCGCACATCAAGTCCGGGCGGCTTAGGCTGCTGGCGGGCACCGACGCCAAACGCATCGCTTCATTGCCGGACGTGCCTACGATGAGTGAAACCCTGCCGGGGCTCGCCACCAGCGGCTGGAACGGGATTATCGCGCCCAGGGGCGTGCCCGCCGCCGTGATCGCAAAACTCAATGAGGCGATCAGCGCCATCATCAAATCGCCTGAGGGCCGCGAGCGCATCCTCACCGGCGGCGCAGAGCCGGTGACCAGCACACCGCAAGCGGTTTCGGCACTGATGGTCGACGAACACCAGCGCTGGAGCGACATCATCAAGGCGGCGAAAATCGGTACACGATAACGGGTTCGGCGAAGCACCGGGCGTGAGCGAATCGACATCAATTCGCCATTAGCTACACCGTGTTAGGAAATGCCTGGCGCGGCGTCCGTACATTCCTTCCCGTTCAGGGGCTAGGGCACACTTGAAGGGGAGGAAACCTATTTTGTGACACAATACAATTAACGTGTGACTTTAGCGGATTGAAACGATAGCGCTACGATTTTCGGGCGATGTCGAGCATTCCGGTGAAGACGTGGAGACAACGCTGCAATTTGTCCTGTCCTGCTGGGGTCGGCATGAGGTGGCCACATTCGCCGCACTCATCAACTTGG
>CAMBCF010000041.1 GCA_945864585.1 Bordetella parapertussis
GTGATGGGCAAAGCGAGTTTCGCCACCCTGCAGGACACCAGCGGACGTATCCAGATCTATGTCTCGGAAGGCGACACCGGCAAAGCCGCGCAGGATGCCTTCAAGCATTACGACATCGGCGACATCGTGGGCGTCACCGGCACGCTCTTCAAAACCAAAACAGACGAATTGACGATACGCTGCAAGTCTCTGTTTTTATTGACAAAATCTCTTAGGCCGCTGCCCGACAAATTTCACGGCCTGACCGATCAGGAACTCAAGTACCGCCAGCGCTATGTCGATCTGATCGTCAACGAGGACACGCGCGCGACTTTTCGCAAACGCTCGCAGATCATTCAGGCGGTGCGTAATGTATTGAGTGCGGAAAACTATCTTGAAGTCGAAACGCCGATGATGCAGCCGATACCCGGCGGCGCGGCGGCGCGCCCGTTCGTGACCCATCACAACGCGCTCAACATGCAGTTGTTTCTGCGCATCGCGCCGGAGCTCTATCTGAAGCGGCTGGTGGTGGGCGGTTTCGAACGCGTGTTCGAAATCAATCGCAACTTCCGCAACGAAGGCATTTCCACGCGGCACAACCCGGAATTCACCATGCTGGAGTTTTACTGCGCCTACATGGAAGTCAAGGGCATGATGAATTTCATCGAGCGCCTGATCCGCGAAACCGCGCAGGCCGTCGGGCAAACCCGGGTCACCTATCAAGGCAGGGAAATTGATTTCGCCCAGCCCTATGCGCGGCTTACCATCACCGATGCAATCCGTAAATATCACCCGGAAATTGGCGACGATGTTTTGAATGACAAGGCAAAAATCACTGCCAAGCTGCAAAGCATAGGCGTCGCGGCACGCCCCAACGACGGTCTGGGCGCACTGCAGCTCACTTTGTTTGAAAACACCGTCGAGACAAAACTGCATGAGCCGACGTTTCTGATCGACTACCCGGCTGAAGTCTCGCCGCTGGCGCGCCGCTACGATAATAATCCGGAGATCACCGAGCGCTTCGAGCTCTACATCGCCGGCCGTGAAATCGCCAATGGCTTTTCGGAATTAAACGATCCCGAGGATCAGGCCGCGCGCTTTCAGGAACAAGTCAGGCAAAAGGACGCCGGCGACCATGAGGCCATGCATTACGATGCCGATTACATCCGCGCGCTCGAATACGGTCTGCCGCCGACGGCCGGCGCCGGTATCGGCATCGACCGGCTGGTGATGCTGCTCACCGACAGCGCGTCGATACGCGATGTAATTTTGTTCCCGCAGATGCGGCCTGAATAACGTACTCAGGACGAACGGATAAGGAGTAACCATTGAATAAGCCGCTCTGGACACCCTCCCCTGAACGAGTAGCCGCGTCAAACCTTTCAGCATTCACAAAATTCATAGCCGAACGCTACGGCGTCAGTGCAGAAAATTACGCCGAACTGCACGCCTGGTCGTGCCACGACCGTGAACAATTCTGGCAGGCCATCTGGCAATTCTGCGGCGTGGTGGGCTCGACGCAGGGCGACACCATCCTCATCGACCGTGACCGCATGCCCGGTGCGCGCTGGTTTCCCGAAGCGCGGCTGAATTTCGCGGAAAATCTGCTGCGCCAGCGCGACCACGCCATCGCAATTGTTTTCTGGGGCGAGGAGCAGGTCAAAAGCCAGGTCACGTGGGGTGAACTCTATGCGGAGGTTTCGCGGCTTGCGCAGGCGCTGAGCGCGCAAGGCGTCAAACCCGGCGATCGCGTTGCGGCTTACTTACCCAACCTGCCGGGCGCCGTGATCGGCATGCTCGCCACCGCCAGCATCGGCGCGGTATGGTCATCGTGCTCGCCGGATTTTGGCGTGCAGGGCGTGCTCGATCGCTTCGGCCAGATTGAACCCAAGGTGTTGCTCGCTGTTGACGGCTACTTTCATCTGGGAAAATCCGTGGATGTGCTGCCGCGCGTGGCACAAATCGCGGCACAGCTACCCTCCGTCAAAAAAGTAGTGGTGGTGCCGTACACGCGCGGCGCGCCAGCGCTGGACGGTATTGCACACGCGGTAAGCGTGCACGATTTCATGGCCCCGTATCAGCCGCGCGACATCCCATTCGAGCGCCTGCCGTTCGATCATCCGCTCTACATTTTGTATTCTTCCGGCACCACCGGCGCGCCCAAATGCATCGTGCATGGCGCGGGCGGCACGCTGTTGCAGCATTTGAAGGAACATCAACTGCACACCGACGTGAAGCCCGGCGAGCGCCTGTTCTACTACACCACCTGCGGCTGGATGATGTGGAACTGGCTGGTGTCGGGCCTCGCCTCGCGCGCCACACTCATGCTCTACGACGGCTCGCCCTTTGTGCGGCGCGCCCGCGTGTTGTGGGATTACGCGGAAAGCGAAAACATCACCATCTTCGGTACTGCCGCCAAATACATCGACGCCATCGCCAAGCTCAATCTTGAACCTGCCGTCACGCACAGGCTGCCGCATCTCAAGGCGCTGCTGTCCACCGGTTCGCCGCTGGCGCCGGAAAGCTTTGATTATGTGTATCGCAATATCAAGAGCGACCTTCACCTCGCCTCAATTTCAGGCGGCACCGACATTGTGTCGTGCTTTGCGCTGGGCAATCCCGCCGCACCGGTGTGGCGTGGCGAAATCCAGGCGCCCGGCCTCGGCCTCAAAGTCGAAGTGTTTGACGACGCCGCGCGCCCGCTGCGAGGCGAAAAGGGCGAACTCGTGTGTAGTGCGCCGTTTCCGTCAATGCCGCTCGGCTTTTGGAACGACGCCGACGGCAGCAAATACCATGCGGCCTATTTCGACAAATTCCCCGGCGTGTGGCATCACGGCGATTACCTGGAATACACCGAACACGGCGGCCTTATCATCTATGGCCGCTCGGATGCAGTGCTCAACCCCGGCGGCGTGCGCATCGGCACCGCTGAGATTTACCGGCAGGTCGAAATGCTCGATGAAGTTGAGGAAAGCATTGCCATCGGGCAGGACTGGAACAACGACGTGCGGGTGATTTTGTTCGTGCGGCTGCGCGAAAATTTAACCCTCGACGACACGCTCATCAACAAAATCAAGCAGCAGATCCGCGATAACACCACGCCGCGTCATGTGCCGGATAAAGTATTGCAAGTCGCGGATATCCCCCGTACCCGCAGCGGAAAAATCGTGGAACTCGCGGTGCGCAATGTGGTGCATAACCTGCCGGTCAGGAACAGCGAGGCGCTGGCCAACCCCGAAGCGCTGCAATGGTTTCGCGCGCGCATAGAGCTGGCCACCTGAGCATATGGGGTCAGACTCGATTGAACTCACAAGCTATTGATTTTAAACAACTAAAAATAGAATTTTCAAGTTGCTTTAGCTGTCCGCGGCCGCCCTCTTTGCAACGGCGTTGCGCGCCTGCCTGTCAGTTTCTCGATTTTGGCGCTAAAGCGATTATTCCCCAGCGCCCACCCTTTATGCGTGGCGGATCGTATCGATTCCAGGTCATCCTTGCTCACCTGTCCGCGAAACAGTTGCCGGTAAGCGGCTTGGCGCGCCGTTGCATCTACCCCCATTCCGCGATAAATTCGATGGGGCGTCACAAGAACATCCGCGGCGCCATGCGCATTGGCCGCGTAGCTTGAGTACGCATAATCCCCAGGATGTTCGACCAACCCCGCGCGCGGTGGGTTCATCTCGATATAACGCATGCAGGTGAGCAGGTAGTCTTCCGCGTGCACTACCGTCGCACGGTAACGCCCCTCCCACAAGGTGCCTGTCCGCTCATGAATGGCGTTAAAATATTGCACATAGCGCCGCCCCACCGACTGGAACAGCCTGGATAAACCATCCCCGCTGCGCGGACTTGCCAGCAAGTGCACGTGATTGCTCATCAGCACGTACGCATGTAGCGCCACCGCGTACTGCTTCGCCGCATCCAGCAAACACTCACGGTAAAAGGCGTAGTCGGCAGCAGCGGCAAATATGGGTTGCCGGTTATTGCCACGCTGGATCGCGTGCAACGGCTGGCCGGGGACATGAAAGCGCGGGAGACGGGACATGGCGAATTTTCCTTTTGCGGGAAGCCGCCAGCATAGCAGATACCGATACGCTACACTAACATCTATCGTAACTTATTGTTATTATTATGTTTTATTGAATTAATCTACTCTGACCCCATAAATGCTAGTTCCAAATCTGCCACCACGATTTGCCCTGAGTACTGGCACCGCCTCTGAGAAATTTGCTGTCCGGATAATTCTTTAACATCACGCGCTCGGCATCGGCGCGCAAGTCCTTCATCCCCAGCGCATCGTAGGCTTTGACCAGCAGCAGCAAACCTTCTTCATTGGCGGGCGCCTGCGGATAGGTTTTCAAGGCGTATTGCGTGCGGTTGGCGACCGCCACATAGGCGCCGCGCTTCATGTAGTAACGCGCGACATGCACTTCGTGCGCCGCCAGCGCGTTCACCAGATAATTCATGCGCTGGATCGCGTCGGGCGTGTATTTGCTGTCGGGAAATTTGACCACTAATTCCTTGAACGCGTCGAACGCGTCACGTGCGGCCTTGGGGTCGCGCTCGCTCATGTCCTGACCGCTGACGAACCCGGAGATGCCCAGATCGTCATTGAAATTGGCCACCCCTTTGATGTAATACAGATAATCAACGTTGGGATGCTGCGGGTGGTTCTTGATGAAGCGCTCGGCTGCGGTGATGGCCCCGGCGGGGTCTTTGTCCTTGTAATAGGCGTACGCCAGTTCCATTTGCGCTTGCTGTGCGAAGCGGCCGTAGGGAAAGCGCCCTTCGAGCTTCTGGTAGTAGCCTATGGCTGTTTCATACGAGCGCGAATCGAGCGCCGCGCGTGCCTCGGCATACAGTTTTTGCGCGGACCAGCCCTTGGTATCGTCGCTCTTGTCGTCGAGCATGCCGCAAGCTGCGAGCAGAACGCCGAGGGAGAGCGCCACGAATACCGCTAAAATACGCCGCACGATAAGTTGGATCATATGAGCACCGCCAAAAATATATGGAAAATTATAACGTAAACGCGGTGGCCACGGCAGCCGCTATGGTTGCGATTGTGCCCGCAAACTGCGCCGGGCAGCGTTCAGACTACGCTTTGGCTAAAATGTTTCCCGAATACTCGCGCAGCCGGCTGACGGCATGGCTTAAAGCGGGGCGCATCACGCTGGACGGGCTCTCCCCTGCGCCCAAGGACCGCGTGTGGGGCGGCGAAAAAGCCGTGGTCACACCGCTGGCCGATCCGCACACCACGTCTTTCCGCGCGCAGGATATTCCGCTAGACGTCGTGTTCGAGGATGCGCATCTGATCGTGATCAATAAACCCGCCGGGCTGGTAGTGCATCCGGGCAGCGGCAACTGGGAAGGCACATTGCTCAATGCGCTGCTGCAACACGCGCCGTTGCTTGCGCACATACCGCGCGCCGGTATCGTGCATCGGCTCGACAAAGACACCAGCGGCCTGCTGGTGGTGGCGAAAACCCTCAGCGCACAGACCGCGCTGGTGCGCCAGTTGCAGGATCACAGCGTCACCCGTGAATACCTCGCCGTAGTGCATGGTTTTGTGCAAACAGCCGGCACCGTGGATGCGCCGATCGGCCGCCACAAAACGCTGCGCACGCGCATGGCCGTGGCGCCCAACGGCAAACCCGCGGTCACCCATTACGAGCCCGCCGCACATTATTTGCAGGCGACGCTGCTGCGCTGCCAGCTTGAAACCGGACGCACGCATCAAATCCGCGTGCATCTGACTTCGATCGGCCACCCCATAGTCGGTGACCCGGTCTACGGCGCACACCGGAAAACACCGGCCTTCACACGTCAGGCCCTGCACGCGGAAAAACTCGCGCTCACCCACCCTGCCAGCGGCCGCCGCCGCAAGTGGAGCGCACCGCTTCCCGCCGACATGAAGCAGTTGATTGCCGCACTGGAGCACGCTGAATGAGGCACGACTGGATCATCCCTGAGTGGCCTGCGCCGGCCCGCGTCAAAGCATTCATTACCACGCGCAGCGGCGGTGTCAGCGGCGGGCCGCGCGCCTCGCTTAATCTCGGCTACAAGGCTGGTGATGACCCCGCGGCCGTAGCGCTTAACCGCGAACGCGTAGCCGCATTGCTGCCGCAAGTGCCAAAATGGCTGGCACAAATGCATGGCACGCACGTAGTCGATGCCGATCAAGTCACCGGCACGCCGCAAGCCGACGCCAGCGTTGCGCGCAATCCCGGCACTGTATGCGCGATCATGGTGGCGGATTGCGTGCCGGTGCTGTTCAGCAATCATGCGGGTACGCGAGTAGCCGCCGCGCATGCGGGCTGGCGCGGCCTGTCCGCAGGCGTCATTCACAACACGGTGCAGGCCCTGCGTGACGCGGGTGACGATCCGGCGGACCTGCTCGCGTATATCGGCCCGGGCATCGGCCCCACGGCGTTTGAAGTGGGCGCGGATGTTTATCAGGCGTTTACCGCTGATGACCCCGGTGCGGCAGCGGCGTTCGTCGCGCAACCGTCTGCTAAGTGGCTGGCGGATCTGTTTATGCTGACGCGGCGCGCACTCGCTCGAGCGGGCATCACCCAGGTGTATGGCGGCGGGCTGTGTACTTATTCCGATGCGCAGCGATTTTTTTCCTACCGCCGCGATAAAACTACCGGGCGCATGGCGGCGTTTATCTGGCGGGTGTGACCGGAATGCAATAAGTCGTTGAATTACCGTATAATCCCGCGTCGCTCAAGCAGCCATGTCACTGCCCGCTTTTAACCCAAGCCGGCCCACGCTCCACTCATGACCACATTCACCTGGATACTCGCGGCCACCGTCGCCGGCGGCATCATTTCGGTTTTTGGCGCATGGCTGATCGCGGCGCGCGCGAACGCGGCGCAAGTGCCCATACTCATCAGCTACGCGGTGGGGGCGCTGCTGGGCGCGGTGTTCATCGAGTTGCTGCCGCACGCCTTTAACCGTTCCGACAATATGCACACCACCGCGGCGACCATCCTCGGCGGGTTGTTGCTGTTTTTCATACTCGAAAAACTGGTGTTGTGGCGGCACTGCCATATCGAGGAATGTGAAGCGCATGATCCTCACCAGACGCCGGCCGTGGTCACCGTGGCGCCTCACCATGATCACGGCCGCAGCGGCATGATGATACTCATCGGTGACACCTTTCATAATTTTGTAGACGGGGTGTTGATCGCGGCGGCGTTTTTGGCCGACACCCAACTGGGCATCGTCACTGCGGTGGCGATCATTGCGCACGAAGTGCCGCAGGAAGTCGGTGATTTTCTGATTTTGCTGCATTCCGGCTATACCAAGCAGCACGCCTTCGCGCTCAACCTGCTGTCCAGCGCGGCCATGGTGGTGGGCGGCGTGCTCGCTTATTTTGCATTGCAAACCATGCAGCAGTGGGTCGGCACCCTGATCAGCCTTGCCATCGCCAGCATGCTGTATGTGGCGGTGGCGGACTTGATCCCCGGCCTGCACCGGCGGCCCGAAATCCGCGCCACGATTCAGCAGGTGTCACTGATTGCGCTGGGCATAGCTACCATCTGGCTGGTCGGCGAACTGGCGCACGGGCACGCTTAATCCTGAATTACCGGCAACAACAGGTACGAAATTTTTTCGCCACCGGCGTGCAGGGTGTTGCGCGCGCCGGTGTTGTAGTCGGCGTGGTAATGCCGGTACACCGATGAGCCGACGCCGTCACGCGGCTGCACATCCAGGCGCAACCGGTGCCCCTTTTTGAACACCATGCAGGTCGGCCAGATTTCGACGTGACATTCCACCGGCTCGCCGGGATTCAGCCATTGCCGTTCGTTGTGCGTGTGATAGGGCCGATAGGGCAGGGATTTTTCGGCGTCGAGCTTGCGCTGCGAGGCGCGCAGCCAGCCCTTGGCCACGGGCACATAATCCTGTCCGCTCTGCTGGCCCTCCTCCCACACGTCCTTGCCGCCAGGCCCGATGTTGCGCAGGGTCGCAAAAATGTCCGCGTCCTCCGATGAACTCGACAGCCACACCACTAGCACCAGCGGGCCGGTGATCTCGGTGTCTTCGACAAACGGCGCCGCGAGTAACGAAATGCCGGTGCGTTCCACACTGCCCGCGGCATTCGATGGCGCCGACGAACTAACACCGGCATGCGAGGGCGGGCTCGCCGCGTAGTCGCACTGCGCGGCTGTGGCGGGCGCCGCGTCAACGATTTCAACTTCGCAGTCGCCCGCCTTGTTCTGCGTCGCAGAACTCAGCTTCAAATACTTTTTTGTCCATTGCGTGCGCGCCAGCGGCCACTCGTGCTCGAAGCGGAACTGGTAGCTGCTGGCATTGCCGCCGCCAGTGCGTATCATCAGTTTCACCGGCGGCTCGTCCATGATCCCGGTATCCTGCCCTTTCAGCCAGTGGTCGAAAAAGCGCAACTGGTCGAGCCGCCCCTCCTCCGAATGGAACGGATGAAAATGCGTGCCGCTATGCACGCGCAGTTTCTTGTGTTTCGAGGCCGCGTATCGCTTTGAGCGACGGCGGTTGCAGCTTGGCTACGCGCCACTGGCAGTTCGCGTGATACGACACGCCGAGCGTGCCGATCTTGCCGGAGCACCACGCCAGCTTCGCGGTCCATTCGATGGCGTCATAAAAATCCACCGCCTCCGCATACGAACTGGGGTCGGACTGCCCCGGCGATTTGCCTGAACCGCGCGAATCGACACGCACCAGGGCGTAGCCGCGCGGGCACCAGTACAGCGGATTACCGGTCTCCCACGCGAGATACGGATTCGCCTCCTCGTCAAGGTCATGCGGCGGTATCCATACCTTGTCTTTTTGATAAGGCCCGATATTTATGATCGCGGGCACGCGCTCGCCGCCGGTGTCGGGTCGAAACACGTCGGCGTAGAGGATAGCGCCGTCGCGCATGGGGATCTTCACGTCCTTCTCGACGATCAGCTTCCAGTCTTTGGGTTGCGACACGTTGTTCAGCTTGTCAGTCATGTATTACTCCACTTTCAGCGCACCGGATTTGACCAGCGCACGCAACTGTTGCGCTTGTCCCTTGATGAACTGCTCAAAATGTTCGGCGGTGCCGCCTTCCACATCCAGTCCCAGTTGCTCGAAGCGCTGTTTCACCCCGGGCAGTAGCAGTATGCGATTCGCCTCGCGATTCAGCTTGTCGACAATCACCCGCGGCACTTTGCCGGTGGTCACCAAACCCATCCACAGCAAATTGTCCGCACCGGTGATACCCTGCTCCGCGAACGTGGGCACGTTGGGGGATGAGCGCCTGGCGCTTCGGCCCCGCGACGCCGAGCATTTTGATACGGCCGGAACAGATGAATGGTTCCACCGACGCCGTGGTAGTGAAGAGTCCGTCGATCTGCCCGCCAACGGCATTGGTCAGCGCGGGCGCCGTGCCCTTGTAAGGCACATGGGTGATATTGACGCCGGTCACTGCTTTCAGCGTTTCCAGCGCCGCATGCGGATTACTGCTGACGCCTGACGAACCCCATGTCACTTTGCCGGGGTTTGCCTTCGCCCACGCGATGAGTTCTATGAACGGCTGGTTCAGGGCTTCGCTAAACTTCTGTCCCAGCAGCCGCCCCACGATATCCGTCGATGCGCCCGCCGCGAACGGAACTACCAGCCGCACCGGCTTACCGGGATAGTTGCCCGGCGCCGGCTGCGCCCACAGCACATCGGGTAGTATGCTGAGCAGACACAGGCAGGCCCGGTATTGCGCCTAATGGTGCAAATGGTTGCTGTCGCGGCGCCAATAATCCAATAAGCCATCGCTGTTCATTGATTGGAAATGTAGCCCGCGAGCAGAGGGACGTCAATCAGCTGGTAAGCATTCCACGACAAAGTTTCTGTAGAATAGACGCACTCCTTGAAATTCTGATTGCGCACCTTGAATTCTCCGTCTGACGCGAATGGGCAGGCCTTAACCGATTTCTTACAGCAGTTGCTGGCGGGCGCGCAAAAACCGTTCACTCAGGGCGCTGGCCAGATCGATTCCAACGCCGTGCTGCAGCAACTGGCGGCAGACTACGCGCGCGATCCGGCGCGCTGGCAGGCGTTGAACCAGGCGTGGTATGAACAGCATCTGTCGTTGTGGGCGCGCATGGGCACACCGCAGCAAACGGAGGCTGACGCACCCCTGCGCGACCGCCGTTTTCGCGCACCTGAATGGCGCGAGCCTTATTTCAACTGGCTGTCGCAGTCCTATCTGATCACCGCGCAATGGCTGGACGCGGTGGCGGGCGGCGCCGCTCTTGAATCGCAGGACAAGAGACGGGCCGCGTTTCTGATGCGCCAATGGATAGACGCAGCCTCGCCCGCCAATTACGGCTGGAGCAATCCCGAAGCGTTGAAGCTCGCTGCCGAAACCCAGGGCGTCAGCATTGCGCAAGGGTTGCAAAATCTGCGCGACGATATGCCCAAAGGCATGGTGTCGATGTGCGATGAACGCGCATTTGAGGTCGGACGCAATCTTGCGGCAACGCCGGGCGCAGTGGTGTTTGAAAACCCATTGATGCAGTTGATCCAGTACCGGCCCACCACTGAAACCACCTATGAACGCCCGCTGTTGATGGTGCCGCCGTGTATCAACAAATTTTATGTGCTTGATTTACAACCTGAAACTTCTCTGGTGCGTTACGCGGTGGAACAGGGGCACACGGTGTTTATTGTGTCGTGGCGCAACGTTGGCGCGGACATGGGCAAGACCACCTGGGACGATTACGTCGAGCACGGCATGATCACCGCCATCGAAACCGCGCGCAAAATTTGCGGCGTAAAAAAAATCAATGCGCTGGGTTTTTGCGTCGGCGGCACGCTGCTGGCCTGCGCCATCGCGGTGCTGCGGGCACGGCGTAAAAACCCGGTGGCCAGCGTTTCGCTGCTCGCCACCATGCTCGATTATATTGATACCGGCGAGCTGTCGGTATTTATCGACGAAGCCTACGTGCAAAACCGCGAACGCGAGTTCGCCAACGGTGGCGTGCTGCATGGGCGCGAGCTCGCGATCACCTTTGCCAGCCTGCGCGCCAATGATCTGATCTGGAATTATGTGGTCAATAATTATCTCAAAGGCAAAACGCCGCCGTCGTTTGATCTGCTCTACTGGAACAGCGACAGCACCAACCTTCCCGGTGCGATGTACGCGTGGTACGTGCGCAATACCTATCTTGAAAATAATTTGCGCGTGCCCGGCCGCGTCAAGATGTGCGGCAAGCCGCTCGATCTCACACGCCTTGATTTGCCCTCGTATCTGATGGCAGCGCGCGAGGATCACATCGTGCCGTGGAAAACCGCCTATGCCAGCACGCAGATTCTGCAGGGCAAACAAACATTTGTGCTCTCCGCCAGCGGGCATATCGCTGGGGTGATCAATCCCGCGTCACGCGATAAACGCAATTACTGGATTGATGGCACGGCAAGTGCCGACGCTGAGGCATGGCTCGCCGGCGCGACATCGAAACCCGGCAGCTGGTGGAAACACTGGAGCGCGTGGCTTGCCCCGTACGCAGGCAAACGGATGACGGCACGCGCAACGCTGGGCGGCGCGGGTTACACCGAGATTGAGGCGGCGCCGGGGCGCTATGTGCGCGAAAAACCGGATGCGGTTGAGCGGGCGCCGTGAGCTGGTAGCGATTTGTACTTATATTACATTTTTGTAGCGAGGAGATTGAGAAATGACACAACGCATGGCAGTGGTCAGCGGCGGAATGGGCGGCTTGGGCGAAGCCATCTGCATCAAACTCGCGCGCATGGGCTACAAGGTCATTACGACCTGTTCGCCCGGCAACACCCGGCGCGAAACATGGCTGGGCGACATGAAAAAACAGGGCTTTGATTTCAAGGCCTATGAAATCGACGTGGCCGACTTTGATTCGTGCCAGAAAGCCGTGACAAAAATTCAGTCCGAGTGCGGCCCCATCGACGTGCTGGTAAATAATGCCGGCATCACCCGCGATACCACGTTTCGTAAAATGGACAAGGCGGCGTGGGACGCGGTGATGCACACCAATCTGGATTCTGTGTTCAATATGACCAAGCCGATTATCGACGGCATGGCCGAGCGCGGCTGGGGCCGCGTGATTAACGTGTCATCGGTGAACGGCCAAAAGGGCGCGTTCGGGCAGACCAATTATTCGGCGGCAAAAGCAGGCATGCACGGATTCACCAAGGCAGCCGCGCTGGAATACGCGCGCAAAGGCGTCACCGTCAACACCATTTCGCCGGGTTATATCGGCACCAAGATGGTAATGGCGATTCCGAAAGAGGTGCTCGACAGCAAAATCATTCCGCAGATTCCCATTGGGCGCTTGGGCAAGCCGGAAGAAGTCGCCGGGCTCGTCGCTTACCTGTGTTCAGATGAAGCAGCGTTTGTCACCGGCGCGAATATCGCGATTAATGGCGGACAGCATATGCAATAAAGGCAGTGTTGAGTGTTGATTTTTGAGTTTTGAGTTGAAATTTGCACGCTACGTACGGCTCGTCTAACTCAGCAGTTATCACTCAACACTCAACACTCAACACTCAACACTCAAAACGCAACACTCAAAACGCAACACTTGTTGTATTAGAGAACGCCGCAGCATAGACACAAGTATCTGATTTTAAATAATATTTCGACATCTCCTATTGCATCGCAGCACCTTTTCTGAAATAATGCGCCGTCTCTATCGTCGGGGTGCGTCATGGCTCAACAATCGCGTCTGATCAAGAAATATCCGAACCGCCGTCTCTACGACACCGAGACCAGCGCCTACATCACGCTGGGTGATGTCAAAAAGCTGGTGCTCGATAACGTAGCGTTTCGCGTCGAAGAAGCCAAGTCCAAGGAAGACCTCACGCGCAGCATTCTGCTGCAAATCATTCTCGAAGAAGAAGCCGCCGGTGCGCCGATGTTCTCCAGCGATCTGCTGTCGCAGATCATCCGCTTTTACGGCAATGCGATGCAGGGCATGATGGGCAACTTCCTCGAAAAAAACGTACACACCTTCATGGATATACAAAAGCGCATGCAGGCGCAGTCGAGCCAGCTCTACGGCGCCAACCCCATGCTCAACACCGACGCGTGGAACGAATTCGTAAAAATGCAGGGCCCGGCGATTCAGGGCCTGATGGGCCGTTATCTCGAACAGAGCGCGAATGCCTTTGTCGAAATGCAGAATCAAATGCAAAACCAAACGCGCAATATGTTCGGCGGCTTTCCCTTTCCCGGCTTCGGTGGCGCTGCGCCGGGTAAAGACGGTGGCGAGAACAAGGGTTAGGGTCACTCACCTCAACACATGATCGCAAAAAAAGTCGGATTCGTTTCGCTAGGCTGCCCCAAGGCGCTGGTCGACTCCGAACGCATCCTTACGCAGTTACGCGCGGAAGGTTATGTAATCTCGCCCTCGTATAACGACGCCGATCTGGTGGTGGTCAACACCTGCGGCTTTATTGATTCCGCCATCGACGAATCGCTGGCTGCCATCGGCGAAGCGCTTGCCGAAAACGGCAAGGTCATCGTCACCGGCTGTCTCGGCGCCAAGGGCGATATCGTCAAAAAGACGCACCCGCGCGTGCTCGCCGTCACCGGCCCGCACGCCACCGATGAGGTGATGCGCGCAGTCCACAAGCATCTGCCGCACAAACACAACCCGCACCTGGATCTGGTGCCACCCCCACGTGATATTGGTATCAAGCTCACGCCCGGGCATTACGCCTATCTCAAAATCGCCGAAGGCTGCAATCACCGCTGCACGTTTTGCATTATTCCGTCGCTGCGCGGTGATCTGGTCAGCCGCCCCATCGGCGAAGTCATGCAGGAAGCCGATAACCTGGTCAAAGCCGGGGTGAAAGAACTGCTGGTGATTTCACAGGATACCAGCGCCTACGGCGTAGATATTAAATACCGTACCGGCTTTTGGGGCGGCAAACCGATCAAGACACGCATGACCGCTCTGGCGCAGGCACTGGGCGAACTCGGTGTGTGGGTACGGCTGCACTACGTGTATCCGTATCCGCACGTGGACGAGGTGATTCCGCTGATGGCCGCGGGCAAAATCCTGCCCTATCTCGACGTGCCGTTCCAGCACGCGAGTCCGCGCATCCTGAAGCTCATGAAGCGCCCGGCCAATAGCGAAAACACGCTGGCGCGCATCAAAGCCTGGCGTGCGATTTGCCCGGAGCTGACCATACGCAGCACCTTCATCGCCGGCTTTCCGGGCGAGACCGAAGCGGAGTTTGAAGCCTTGCTGGCGTTTCTTGAAGAAGCGCAACTGGATCGCGTGGGGTGCTTTGCTTATTCACCAGTCGCAGGCGCCACCGCCAACGCGCTGCCGAATCCGCTGCCGGTAGAAGTGCGCGAAGAGCGCCGCGCGCGCTTCATGCAAACCCAGGAAAAAATCAGCCAGCAGCGCCTTAAGAAAAAAGTCGGCTGCACGCTGACCGTGCTGGTCGACGGCAATGATGGCAAGAAAGCCGTCGCCCGCAGCAGCGCCGATGCGCCTGAAATCGACGGCAGCGTTTTCATCAGCAAGCCCGGTGCGATCAAGCCCGGCGAGTTTGTGCAGGTCAAAATCACGCACGCGGACGCGCATGATCTTTATTCAAAACACATTTAAAAACAATAGTTTATGCTAAAGCGGCTATTGCTATGGGCAGAAAGGCTCAAAGCCGAAGCCGTAGCGCTGTGGTTTTGCTACCGCCATCCGCAAACCCCGCTGATCGCGAAAATTCTGGCGATCGCCGTCGTCGCCTACGCCTTCAGCCCGATTGATCTGATCCCCGATTTCATACCCGTGCTGGGCCTGCTCGACGATGCGCTATTGCTGCCCATCGGCATCTGGCTCACGCTGAAATTCATCCCTGTGCCATTACTAACCGAGTGCCGCGCCAAGGCCACGCAGTGGCTCGCCGAAAAACGCAGCCAGCCGCGTAACTGGTTCTCTGCGGCAATTATTCTCGCTTTGTGGATAGCCGCAGCATGGCTATGCTGGAAATGGTTTATCGCGTAATCGCTGGCGGCTATGGGCAGTTTACCGCCTACCCGCCGAGAGCAATCGCGGCGGCGGCAGCGGGTTGGGGCGAATTTTCTGACGGCTACTTTGGCGAGAAAACATCCGTCCCTCACCCTAGCCCTCTCCCGGGGGGAGAGGGGATGGTCTTCCCTCTCCCCCCGGGAGAGGGACCGAGGGTGAGGGAGGATTTTGGAATCACTGCAGCAGGTGTAAGCGACGAGAAAAACCGCTCCACCTCCGCCAAATCCCGTGTGCGCTTCATCGGCGGCAGGCTGCGCCAGATGCGCTTGCCGTAGGGTTTATCCACCAGGCGCGGATCGCAAATCATCAACACGCCGCGGTCGGTTTCGTCGCGGATCAAACGCCCCGCGCCCTGCTTCAGGGTAATTACCGCTTGCGGCACCTGATACTCCATGAAGGCATTGCGGCCTTCGCGATTCATTTTGTCGATGCGCGCAGCGAGCACCGGATCGTCGGGAGGCGAAAACGGCAGGCGGTCAATCACCACCACCGACAGTGCTTCACCGCGCACATCGACGCCCTCCCAAAAACTTTGGCTGGCCACCAGCACGGCGTTGCCCAATGCGCGAAATCGATCCAGCAACTCGGTGCGCGAACCTTCGCCCTGTAGCAGCACCGGATAATCGAGCCCGCGCGCCTTGAACTCGTCACGCACCAATTCACACGCCTCACGCATCGCACGCAGGCTGGTAAACAGCAGAAACGCCCTGCCCTCGCTCGCCATCAACACCGGCAACGCGGCTTGCACCACCGCCGCGGTGTACTCGCGGGTGTTCGGATTGGGCATGTTCGCGGGCACATACAGCAGCGCCTGATGTTCAAAATCAAACGGACTCGCCCAGCTTGCGGTCTGCGCATCTTCCAAACCCAATTCGCCGCAGTAGTGCTTGAAATCGCCATTCACCGACAGCGTCGCCGAGGTAAACACCCAGGCGCGCGAGGTTTCGGTCACCTGCTTGCGAAAAATCTCCGCGATCGACAAGGGTGTGGCGTGCAGTTGCAGCGAATGGCCAAACAGCTCGATCCAGCGCACGAAGCCGTCGTCCTTGGCTCCATCGTAATTTCTCCAGCGTGCGATGGTCTGCGCTATTGCCTGCGCGCGGCTGCGGCAGTTTTCAAGGCCTTCGCTGCGCTCGGCTTGCGACTCCAGCAACACAAACAACGCCGACAATTTTGCGCAGGCATGGTCGAGCGCGCCGGTGAAATCACTATCGTCATTGATCTGTTTGTGCGTCAGGCGGCCGTTGTCTTCATCGCGCGCCAGGCGTAAATCACGCGCCGCTTTATCCAGTGCCAGCGCGGCTTCGGGCAGCGCCGCGAAATCGCGCGCGCCGGCGATGCCCTCCATGCGGGAATCGCGCGCCAGATCCAGCAGCTGCGAGGTGGATACGCTCTCACCGAAAAACAGACTCGCGGTCTCGGGCAACTGATGCGCTTCATCAAAAATAACGGTGTTGCATTTGGGCAGCAACTCAGCCACGCCTTCGTCGCGCAACGCCACGTCGGCAAAAAACAAATGGTGATTCACCACCACCACATCGGCCTCGAGCGCCTGCTTGCGCGCGCGCATCACAAAACATTTATCAAAGTGTTCGCAGTTGGAGCCCAGACAATTGTCGCGCGTGGAGGTGACGTGCGACCACACCGCGGCACTCTCCGGCACCTCCGCCAGATCGGCCCGATCACCGCTTTGCGTGCGCCGCGCGAAGCTCGCGATCAGCTGCAGATAGCGAACATCTTCGCGCGTGGGCAAACGGCCATCGGCCTGCGTGTTGGCCAGATGATAGTGGCACACATAATTGGCGCGCCCCTTCAACAGCGCCACTGACACCGGCGCTTTCAGTGCCGCGCGCACGGTGGGTATGTCACGATCAAACAACTGATCCTGCAAATTCTTGGTGCCGGTGGAAATGATCACCTTGCCGCCGGACAACAACGCCGGCGCCAGATAAGCGAAGGTCTTGCCTGTGCCCGTACCGGCTTCAGCAACTATAACTTGTTGTTTTTGAATTGTTTTTTGTATAGCAAGCGCCATCTCAAGCTGGCCAGCGCGGGCGCGGAACTCGGCAACGACGGCGGCGAGAGGGCCTTCTGCGGAAAAAACTTTTTCGATTTCGGACACGGCGCGCAGTTTAGCGCGCGTCGAGCGGGCTGACTACACCGCGGCCCCCTTTATTCAAAACATGCGTGTAAATCATGGTGGTCTTGGCGAGCACCACCTGCACTTCCTCACGCGTTACCTGGAATTCAGTGTAGCCCGATGGTATCGCCGCTTAATAACGGTCAGCAGATTTTTAACAGCGTTTCCGCCAGGCGCAGAAAAGTGTTTGCGTGTGTATCGGTGACCGTAACCGCCGGCGCACGATCCAGCGCCGGATAGTGACGCGTGATGGCGCGCGTATACGACGGATCGTAGTGACGTAGCAGCAGCACCTCGGTCAGTTCGTCCCAACGTTGTTCGCGGACCAGCGCGTTCCACTGCGTGATGACCTCGTGCCCATGCAAATCAACCAGGCAATCCAGTTGCGCCGACAACAGCGCAGTATCCTGCATGAAGTGAGCGTAATCTTCCTTGAGTAACGCGACGCGTAGCGCGAGTGGGGCTTCCAGAACCAGCGGTGTGCCGGCCCACATCGCCGCGATCAAGGCTTCCGGCACGCGCAGTTTGCCGATTTTTTTGCTCTCGGATTCCACAAATACCGGCCGTGACGCATCAAAGCCGCGCAGCTCATGCCACACCTGGCTTTCAAACAATTTTTGCGGCGGTTGTTGCGCGTTGGGTAAATTGCCGAGCACCGAGCCGCGATGTGCGGCGAGCGCTTCCAGATCCAGTACCTGAGCACCGGTGGCGCAGAGTGCGCTCAGTAAGCGGCTTTTGCCGGTGCCGGTCATGCCGCAAACCACACGCCACATGAATTGGGCTGGCAGTACCGCCAAATCCCCAATCACCGCACGGCGATAGGCTTTATAGCCGCCATCCAGCTTTGCGCTGCGCCAGCCGATTTGCGTCAGCACATGCGCCAGCGCGCCGCTGCGCCCGCCGCCGCGCCAGCAATACACCAACGGACGCCAGTTGCGCGGCTTGTCCTGAAAACTTTGGCGCAAATGACGCGCGATGTTTTCACTCACCAGAGCGGCGCCGGTTTTTTTGGCGTCGAACGCAGACACCTGCTTGTAAATGGCGCCGACTGCGGCGCGCTGCGCATCGTCCAGCACCGGGCGATTTATGGCGCCGGGGATATGATCATCGGCGAATTCGCTTGGCGAGCGCACGTCGATAATCTCGTCAAAGTCGGCCAGTTGTGCTACGGTTGCACCGATTGGGCCGCGCGAGTGCGCAGCAATGTCCGGATTTGGCTTGGCTGTTTTCATTCACCCCTAGTTTACGTGAAATCATGAATAAACCTATCGAAGCTGAAGCTATCAAATTGACACATCTGTCGCACGGCGGCGGATGAGGCTGCAAAATTACGCCAGCGTTGCTGAGCGAAATTCTTTCCAAATCTCCGATGACCGGCATCTTTCCGAATCTGCTGGTGGGCAATGCATCGGCTGACGATGCTGCGGTCTACAAAATCAACGACACGCAGGCGATAGTCGCGACCACGGATTTTTTCATGCCGATTGTCGATGATCCGTTCGACTTCGGGCGCATCGCCGCCACCAATGCGATTTCGGATGTCTATGCGATGGGCGGCAAACCGTTCATGGCGCTGGCGTTGCTGGGCATGCCGGTGGGTAAGGTGCCGGTGGAAGCCATTGGCCAGATTTGCGCGGGCGGCAAAGCGATTTGTGATGAGGCCGGCATCCCGATTGCGGGTGGCCACTCCATCGATTCACCGGAGCCGATCTATGGCCTGGTGGTGCTCGGTTTGGTGCATCCCGACAAAGTTAAACGCAACGATCGCGCCGAGCCGGGCGACGTGTTGATTCTGGGCAAGGGCCTCGGCGTGGGCATCATGAGCGCAGCGCTGAAAAAAGGCGAGTTGCGCGCCAAAGCCTACGAACAAATGATCGAAGCCTGCACCAAACTCAATACGCCGGGGCAACAATTGGCGGACATGCCCGGCGTGCATGCGCTGACCGATGTAACGGGTTTTGGCTTGCTGGGCCACTTGCTGGAGATTTGCCGAGGATCAAAATTGCAGGCGACGCTGGACTTTGCCAGGCTGCCGATCCTTTCAGCGGCACGATACCTGCTGGAACAGGGTTTTGTCACCGGCGCATCGGATCGCAATTGGGAGAGCTACGGCAGTCACGTCAACCTGCCCGCGGGCGCGCCGGACTGGCATCGAAAATTGCTTACCGATCCACAAACCAGCGGCGGCTTGCTGGTGGCGTGTGATGTAGCGACTGCGCCCCGGGTGCTTGAACTATTCAAGCAACAGGGCTTTGCGGACGCGTGTGAAATTGGCAGACTGGATGCAGGTTTGCCGCAGATCTCGGTGCGGTAAGTTTCTGCTGCAGATGTAATGCTGCGCATCTATGCCGGGTAGATCGCGCCAGATACTGCGCACCGCCCTTGCCCTGGCGCGGCCGGGCGAATTCGGTCTCACGTTGACGCGTTGCCCGTTTTGCGGGCCCGCATTGCTGATCAAGCTTGCGAACAATGCAATTTCCGTGCGTTGTGTGCGTTGCCGTGCCAGCGTAATCCACATGTCGATTGCCAAAGTATTGCAGGGGCTGTATGCGGATCTTGCGCCGCTTACGGTGTACGAAATGTCGTCTCGCGGCCCGCTGTTTGATTACCTGGGCCATGCTGCCGGTAAGCGGGTGTATTCAGAATTTTTTGATGATGTGCCTGCGGGTGAATTTCGCGGCCCTGTGCAGTGTCAGGATGTGCAACGGTTGACCTACCCGGATGCGTCGTTTGACTTGTGCACTTCCACTGAAGTGTTTGAACATGTGCCGGATGACCGGCAGGGGTTTAAGGAAGTGCATCGTGTGCTGAAGCCTGGCGGGCGCTTCGTTTTTACGGTGCCGCTGACGGAAACCTACGCTACCGTCGAGCGCGCGGTGCTGGTGAACGGTGCGCTACAGCATCTGCTCGAACCGGAATATCACGGCGACGCCATACGCGGGCAGGGCAGGGTGCTGGCTTTCCGCAACTACGGTCTGGATATTGTGGCGCGCCTCACGCAGGCCGGGTTCAGCGCGGCACGATTGGTTGCGGCAGATGCCAGCGTATGGTGGGGATTGGGACAGAAGGTGGTGGTCGCGGACAAGTAAAGCTGCGCGCAGCGGTTCGTTAGAATCATCCTAAACAATTGTTTTCAATCAATTTTTGCTTGTGTCGCCAGCAACGGCAGCAAAGTCTTCCACACCGTATCCAGCATCAGCGGTTGCGCGCGTATCGCGGGATGTATGCCATCCGCTTGAAACCATTCCGGCTTGTCGCCGAAGCCTTCCAGCAGAAACGGCACCAGCGGCAAGCGGTGGCGCTGGGCAAGTTCGGCATACATTGCATGAAACTTTCCGGCGTACGCGCTGCCGTAGTTGGGTGGCAGACGCATGCCTATCAACACCACTTGCGATTTCGATTTGCGGCACGCCGCTATGATGGCTTCGAGATTGTGGCGCATGGCGTCGAGGTTTTGTCCGCGCAGTCCGTCGTTGCCGCCGAGCGCCAACAGTACCAGGGCGGGCTTGTGGAGTACGAGCGTGGCATTGATGCGTTGCAAACCGCCCTGCGTGGTTTCACCGGAGATGCTGGCGTTGGCTACCGTATAATCAAGGCGTTCTTGCTGCAGACGTTCGGCAAGCAGGTTGACCCAGGCCTTGTCCTTGGGCAGACCGTAGCTGGATGAAAGGCTGTCACCATAAACGAGGAGCGTGCGCGCCATGACAGCGGGCGCGCACAGGGCGCAAGCCAGTAGAGCCCACAACAGACGACGCATCATGCCCGATATTCTCCCTACGCGTAATTTGCCTGCGATTGAAGTCTCTCTACTCGGTAAAGAGGTTACCACCGGCAGCACTGCATTGACCATTTTGCGCGACGTGAGTTTCAACGTGGCAGCGGGCGAGGCGGTGGCGGTGGTGGGCGTATCGGGTTCCGGAAAATCCACCTTGCTGGCACTGATGGCTGGCCTGGATACGCCCAGCACAGGCAGCGTTCATATCGACGGACAGGACCTGTTCGCGCTGGATGAAGACGGCCGTGCGGCGCTGCGCGGACGCAGCATGGGTTTTGTGTTTCAGTCGTTTCAGTTGCTGGCGTCGATGACCGCGCTGCAAAACGTGATGGTGCCGCTGGAACTCGCGGGCCTGGATGGCAGCTGCGAAAAGGCCGCCGCGTTGCTGCGGCGCGTGGGATTGGATGAGCGGCTTAATCATTATCCCAAGCAGTTGTCCGGCGGTGAACAGCAGCGCGTGGCGATCGCGCGCGCTTTCGTAATGTCACCGTCGCTGTTGCTGGCGGACGAGCCCACGGGCAATCTCGACGCCACCACCGGCGCACAGATCATCGATCTCATGTTTGAACTGAACCGCGAACGCAATACCACGCTGGTGCTGGTGACGCACGACGAGTCATTGTCGGCGCGCTGCGGGCGCGTGATACGCTTGGCCGGTGGGAAACTTCAGGACTCAGGGCTAAGGACTTAGGACTTAGTCCTCAGTCCTTAGCTCTCAGTCCTGCTCTTATGCTTACAGACTTCTTTTTCTCGCTGCGCTTGCTCACTCGCGACTTGCGCGCGGGTGAACTGACGCTGATCGCCATTGCCGTCATCATCGCGGTTGCAGGCGTGACTACGGTTGGATTTTTCACCGACCGCGTGCAGCTCGCACTGAACCGTCAGGCAAATCAACTGCTGGGCGCGGACCTGGTGGTATCGCACGACCGCGCACTGCCGCCCGCCATGGTGCAGGAGGCGCAGCGCCGCCAACTTAACGTGACGCAGATGCTGCGCTTTCCCAGCATGGCGGTGCGCGGCGACAAAAATGTGCTGGCGGACATCAAAGTTGTCGCCGAAGGTTATCCCATGCGCGGCGAAGTGCGTATCGCTGACAAGCTGTACGGCGAGGATCGCCGCGCGCCATCCGTCCCCGCGGCGGGAACGGTGTGGGCGGACGAGCGTATTTTGGCGCAGCTTAATGTGGCTGTTGGAGAAAAAATATCCATTGGAAACAATAACTTAACTATAGCGGCCGTAATGACACAGGAGCCGGATGCGGCCATCGGCTTCATCAACGCCGGGCCGCGCGTGATGCTGAATGCATCCGATCTGGCAGCCACCGGGTTAGTGCAAACCGGCAGCCGCATACGCTATCGATTACAAATCGCCGGCAGCGCCGAGGCGATTGATGACTATCGGATTTGGGTTGCGGCACAGTTGCAACCGGGCCAGCGCATCGAAGGCATACGCGATGCGCGTCCGGAAATCCGCTCGGCATTGGAGCGCGCGGAAAAGTTTTTGAACATTGCCGCGCTGGTGAGCGTGATCCTTGCCGCGATGGCGATTGCACTGGCAGCGCGGCGTTTTTTGCAGCGGCACCTGGATACCTGCGCCATGATGCGCTGCCTGGGCGCGAGCCAGCCGCAACTGATGCGTTTGTATTTCATGCATTTCGTGGTGCTGGGCCTGGCAGCGAGCCTCATCGGCTGTGTGATGGGCGTGCTCGCGCAACAAGCACTTGCGCACTGGCTTGCCACCCTGGTGGCGGTTGATTTGCCGCGCCCCGGTGCGCTGCCCTTCGCGCAGGGACTGCTCACCGGTCTGGCGTTGCTGCTGGGTTTTGCGCTGCCGCCGATTATCGCGCTCGGCCGCGTGCCCGCGATGCGTGTGCTGCGTCGCGACCTCGGCACACCGGATGGGCGCGGTGTTGCCGGATATCTGCTGGGTTACGCCGTTATCGCCGGCATGATTTTCTGGAAAGCCAGCGACCTGCGTCTGGGCGCTTTTGTGGTTGTGGGTTTCACCGGCGCGATGCTGAGCGCGGGGGTGGCTGCGTGGTTGCTGCTGAAAATGGTATCGGGGCTGGGTAATCGCGGCGTCAGTTGGCGCTTTGGCATTGCCAATTTGCGGCGGCGTCCGCTTGGCACCATCGTGCAGGTGACCGCGCTGGGATTGGGCTTGATGGCGCTGCTCACGCTGACCCTGATTCGCAATGATTTGCTGCACGCGTGGCAAACCAGCCTGCCGCCGGACGCGCCGAACCGCTTTCTGGTGAATATTCAAAACGATCAGGTCGCGCCGCTGAAGGCGTTTTTCGCCGAGCGCAAAGTGGCAGAGCCGCTGATGCATCCGATGATACGCGGCCGGCTGATCAAGGTTAACCAGCGCAGCGTCAGTGCCGCCGACTATGCCGACGAGCGCGCCAGGCGACAGATCGAGCGCGAATTCAATCTGTCGTGGGCGGCAATCTTACCCAAGGGCAATCTCATCACGGCGGGGCAGTGGTGGCCGCCGGCCGGTGCGCCGCACGGGCAGTACTCGATGGAAGAGGGTATCGCGCAGCGGCTGGGCGTGACCGTGGGAGACACGCTGACATTCGATATCGCGGGCACACCGGTAAGCGCGAAAGTGACCAGCCTGCGCAAAGTGGATTGGGACAGCTTTAACGTCAATTTCTTCATGATTGCGCCACCGGGTTTGCTCGAAGCTCAGCCGGTGAGCTACGTCACCAGCTTTCATCTGCCGCCGCGCAACAACGAATTGCTCAACGCGCTGATCAAGCAGTTTCCCAATCTGCTGGTCATTGATGTGGCGCAGGTAATGGCGCAGGTGCAAAAAATGATGACGCAGGTGTCAAAAGCGGTGCAGTTTGTGTTCCTGTTCACCTTGCTGGCGGGGCTGGTGGTGTTTTACGCCGCGATTGCCAGCACCCAGGACGAGCGCGTGCAGCAGGCCGCGGTGATGCGCACGCTGGGCGCGAGCCGCGTGCAATTGACGCGCGCGCACCTCGCCGAGTTCGCGGTGATAGGCGCGCTGGCGGGGTTGATCGCGGCGGCGGGGGCAAGCGGGCTGGGATATGTGCTGGCGGTCAAGGTGCTTAACGTGAGCTACCACTTCAGCCCGCTGGCGTGGCTAATCGGTGTGGTGTGCGGCGGCGCGGGTATAGCGCTGGCGGGGTATCTCGGCACGCGGCGCGTGCTGGCGACGCCGCCGATGCGGGTGCTGCGAGAGCTTTCCTGAACGGCGGTATACTGCTTCGATGATGGATATCGTCCTGATAGTGTTGTTGGTGGCGGTGCTGATCGCGCTGGTGCTGGTGTATCTGCGCATGCAGGCGCAGGCGCGAACGCTGGAGACATTGTCCGGGCAGATCGACAGCGGCCTGGAAACCAAGCACCGCGCGATGTTGGTGGATTTGCACAGCGGCCTCACGCAGCAGGGTGACCGCCTCGGCGGGCAGGTCGCAGAATCCAGCGAACGTCTGCGCGGATCGGTGGGCGTTGAGCTTAAACAAACGCGCGACACGCTGCATGCACTGCAACTCACGCTGACGCAGAATTTTGCTGCGCAGCGTGAAGTGATGAGCGAAAAGCTCGCTGAAACTACGCGCGCGCTCAATGCCAAGATCGACGAACGGCTGGAGCAGATTTCGGGCAAGGTGAGTGAGCGCCTCGACGAAGGTTTCAAGAAAACCAACGAAACTTTCGTTAACGTGATGACGCGGCTGGCCACCATCGACGAGGCGCAGAAAAAAATAGAAGGGCTGACTGGCAGCGTGGTCAGTCTGCAGGAGCTGCTCGGCGACAAGCGTGCGCGCGGCGCGTTTGGCGAAGTTCAGCTTGAAGCGCTGGTGCGCAATGTGTTGCCGACCAGCGCGTTTGAAATGCAATGCACGCTCTCCAACGGCACGCGCGCCGACTGCGTGTTGATGCTGCCGCCACCCACCGGAAAAGTCGCGGTGGATTCCAAGTTTCCGCTGGAGAACTATCACCGCATGTACGCGCCGGACACGACTGCGGTCGATTACACGCTAGCGCAAAAACAGTTCAAGATCGATGTCAAGCGCCATGTGGATGCGATCAGCGGCAAATACATCATCGCGGGCGAAACCGCCGATGGCGCAGTGATGTTCATCCCAGCAGAGGCGGTGTTCGCGGAGATCCACGCGCATCACGCCGAAGTGGTCGAGTACGCCAACGCCAAACATGTGTGGATCGTGTCGCCGACCACGCTGATGGCAGTGCTCAACACCGCGCGCGCTGTGCTGAAAGATGTCGAAACACGCAACCAGATCCACGTGATCAAAGACGAACTGGTCAAGCTGAGCCACGATTTCGCGCGCTTCGATGACCGTATGCGCAAGCTTGCCGATCACGTGCGCCAGGCGCACGAAGACGCGCAACAAGTGCAGATCAGCAGCAAAAAAATCTCGCAGCGCTTCGCGCAGATCGAAGGTGTTGAACTGGAGGAGAGTCCGGCGCCGTTGCTCAAGGTGGTTGACGGTGGTGAAGCGAGCAAAAACTCTTGAACCACAGATGAACACAGATGAACACAGATAACCCCCGGATTTTATCTGTGTTCATCTGTGTTCATCTGTGGTTAATGTGTTTTTAAGTATCTGATTTTGTTCAGTTTTTTTAAACGGCGCCGGCGTGAACGCGTGCTACGCGAGGCGAAGCTGGATGAAGCAGAATGGAGCCGTGCGCTCGCGGCTTACCGCTGCACCCGCGCGCTGAATGCCGACGAGCGCGCGCGCTTGAAGCAACTGGTAATTCTGTTTCTCGCCGAAAAACCCATCAACGGCGCAGGCAAACTGCACATCGACAACGGCGCGCGGCTGGCGATTGCGATACAGGCGTGCATGCTGATCCTCAATCTCGATCTCGACTATTACAAAAGCTGGACCGAAGTGATTATCTATCCCGGTGAGTTCGTTGCGCGGCGTGAAGAGGTGGATGAAGCGGGCGTGGTGCACACCATCGACGAGCCGATGAGCGGTGAATCGTGGGAGCATGGTACCGTGGTTTTATCGTGGGCCGATGTGCAGCAAGCGGGGCAGGCCGGGCACGATGGGGCGTATAACGTGGTGATCCACGAGTTTGTACACCAGATCGACATGCTGAACGGCGAGGCCAACGGTTTTCCGCCATTGCACAGGAATATGGTGCGAGAGGAATGGGGAAAGGCATTCAGTATGGCCTACGCGCATTTCTGCAAGCGCGTCGATGACTGGGAGGACACCGCGATAGACGATTACGCGGCCGAAAATCCCGCCGAGTTTTTCGCCGTGATCAGCGAGGCTTTTTTTGAGACGCCGCTGACGGTGCGCAATGAATACCCCGATGTTTATGCCCAACTGGCGCTGTTTTACCGGCAGGATCCCGCAGCGAGGATAGCGTAGGGCGCAATGGGACAAGGGAACACTTGAAGCGAAGCATTGCGCCCTTCGGACGCCAAATTCAAAAGCAAGAGCGGGAGTGCGCTGCGATGGGGCTGTCGTTATATTGCAGGTGTCACTGCATGATTGAAAGAACCGAACATGAAAACACCAGCGAATCTCAACCAACGCGCTGCCGCTACGCGTAACGATCCGCGCTGGGCTGCCGTGGTCGCACGCGACCCCGCAGCCGACGGCAAATTCTTTTACGCCGTCAAAACCACCGGCGTGTATTGCCGCCCGTCCTGTGCGTCGCGCCCGGCGCGGCCTGAAAACGTGCAATTTCACGCCACGCGCGCGGATGCGGAACGCGCGGGCTTTCGTCTCTGCAAGCGCTGCAAGCCCGAGCAAGCGCCGCAGGTCGAGCGCTACGCTGCAATCGTGGTCAAGGTCTGCCGGCTCATCGAACGCGCAGAGACGATGCTCAGTCTGGCGTCATTGGCATCTGAAGCAGGATTGAGCACCCACCACTTTCACCGCGTGTTCAAGTCGGCCATGGGGCTGACGCCCAAAGGTTACGCAGCGGCGCAGCGCGCCCAGCGCGTGCGTAACGGGCTAGCGCGCGCCAGTAAAGTGACTGCGGCCATCTTCGACGCCGGCTACAACTCCAGCGGGCGTTTCTACGAAAAATCAAACGCGCTGCTGGGCATGACGCCCACTAAATTTCGTGCCGGCGGGATAAACACGGCCATACGCTTCGCCGTCGGCGAATGCACTCTTGGGGCGATACTGGTGGCTGCCAGCGAACGCGGCGTGTGCGCGATACTCCTGGGCGACGATCCTAATGCACTGGCACGCGATTTGCAGGATCGTTTCCCGCGCGCCACGCTGATCGGCGGCGATCGCAAGTTTGAGCGGCTGGTGGCCAAAGTGGTGGGGTTTGTGGAAGCGCCCGCACGCGGACTGGATCTGCCGCTGGATGTGCGCGGCACCGCATTCCAGCAGCGCGTGTGGCAGGCGCTGCAAAAAATTCCCGTCGCGTCTACCGCAACTTACAGCGAGATTGCAAAGCGCATCGGTGCGCCGAAAGCGGTGCGCGCCGTGGCCGGAGCGTGTGCGGCGAATGCGCTGGCGGTGGCGATACCCTGCCACCGCGTGGTGCGCAATGACGGCGGGCTGGCGGGCTATCGTTGGGGCGTTGAACGCAAGCGCGCGTTACTTGAGCGAGAACGCATAAAAATGGGGTCAGACACGAAATAGTATATAACGCATTGTTTTTAAAAGAGTTTTAGGATGGTTTATTCAGTGCCACCGTTTCATACTCACCGGGCGAGGTGATTTCCAGCAGTTCCAGATCGTCCGAGCAGTCGAGCTCGTTGTGGGTGATGCCTGGCGGTTGCAGGCAGCAGTCGCCGGGGCCGAAGGTATGCTCGCCCTGTCCCGCGTAAGTAAACTTGATCCAGCCTTTGAGGATGTAAATCATCTGAAAATCCAGGCGATGCTGGTGCATGCCCGTGGCGTGCAGCGCGCCGTGATCCGCGCCCTTTTTTACGCGGATCACATGCGCCCTGAATTGTCCTTGGGTTGCATTTTTGATGCCCAGATCGCGGTATTCGAGAAAGGGTCGCAGGCCCGATTCAAATTGCGCATCCTTGACCAGGCTTACCGAGAATTTCATTTCCGCCACGTCCATGGGAGTCTCCTCAACAAAAATAGTTACTGCTGCCGGCCTTAGCGCACCTTGAACACCAGTTTGCCGCGGAAGTGACGGCCTTCGCTGATCTTGTGCGCAGCGGCCGCCTGCGACAGCTCAAATAGGGTGATTTCGGGCGCGTGCACCGCACCGCTGGTGGCGAGCGCTGCGATGCGTTCCAAATGCGGGCGGTCGCGTCCGACTTTGGGACGTAGCGACTGTACATCGGCGCGCGGCGACACCGGTGCGGCCTGCCCTGCTGCGATAGACGCCGCGCGACCGCCCGCACGCAGCACCGCGAAGGAGCGCTTGGTTACGTCGCCGCCGACGGTGTCAAATACGGCGTCACAGCCGGACACCACCTTGGTGAAATCCTGCGCGTTGTAATCGATGATCTGGTCGGCGCCGAGTTTGCGCAGGTAGTCGTGATTTTCTGCCCTCGCGGTGGTGATCACGCGCGCGCCTATGTGCTTGGCCAGTTGCACCGCGTAACTGGCGACGCCGCCCGCGCCGCCCTGTATCAATATTGTTTCACCGGATTTCAGTTGCAGCGTGTCTTCGATCGAGCACAGCGCGGTAAGGCCGATTAACGCCAGCGCCGCGCAGTCCGCGTGTGACAGGCTGGCAGGCTTTTTGGCGATGATGGACGCTTTGATGGCGATTTTTTCTGCATAGGCTTGTTCCTGGCCGACATCACACACGCCAAACACGGCGTCGCCCAAGGCGAAGTCTGTTACGCCGGCGCCCAACGCGCACACCACCCCGGAGAAGTCACGCCCCGGTATGTACGGCAGGTCGGTGATCGGCGCGTAGCTCCCGGCGCGCACTTTCCAGTCGGCGCCGTTGACACTTGCGGCGTGCACATCGACCAGCACCTGACCAGGCCCCGCAACCGGATCGGCAATATCGCCGTATTCCATCACTTCGGGCCCGCCATGTTTTGTGAAAAAGGCTGCTTTCATGTTCTCTCCAATAACGGGTTGTTGATTTAGTGACCATCGTAGCACGCCGAGGCTGCTGCGCCGCGCCCTTAGTCGATGCTGATTTTCGCGTCTTGAATCACTTTAAGCATCACACAATAACAAATTCAGACTCAGGATGCGACGCGGCAGGTAAAATTCGCTGACACAGCCGGCGCCAGCGAAAGGCATAAAGAAAAATCATGACCAATGACAGCAATCTAGTCGATAAACTCAGAAAGCAATACGGCGCGCGCGGCGTGGACAATGCCGCGCGCATGCATCCCAACGATTTCACGCAGGTGATGGCGTGGCGCGACGAAATGGATCCGCAATATACGCGGCTGCTGCTTGATTTTACCTTTGGCGGCCTGATGACACGCGGCGTGCTCAGCGAACGCGTGCGCCTGCTGGTGCTGATTGCGCAATGTGCAGCAATGGCTGAGTTGGAATATCTTGAAAGCACTATGCGTGCTGCGCTCAATGAGGGCGTAAGCGCGCGGGAAATACTGGAGATTCTGTTACAAACCACAGTCTACGTGGGGATGCCGAAGATCAATCGCGCGGCGCGCGTGTTTCACAGCGTGGTCAAGGAACTGGGGCGTATGCAGGAGTTGACGCAAACGCAGCCGCCGCTCGAAGGCCGCAATGATGAACGTTCGCTGGCGGCGGAGCGCGCGACCTGGAATGTCACCGATGAACGTTTCCCCACGCGCGAAGCCATGCTGGAAAAATATGGCTGGCACGGCATCAGTGCAGGTTTGCGCTTGCAGCCCACGCATCACCCCGAAGCGATCATGCGCATGGACTGCAGCGATCAGAATTTTCTCAAATACTGGCTCGATTTCATCTACGGCGGCATGTATGTGCGCGGCGTGCTCGACGACAAGATACGCATCCTGTGCGTGGTGGGCGTATGCACGGCGCTGGATGAAATGATGCAGGGCGAAAACCATGTGCGCGCGGCACTCGCACTGGGCGCTACGCCGCGCGAAGTGCAGGAAGTCGCGGTGCAATCGACGCAGTACTGGGGTATGCCGCGCAGTCTGCGCACCATGGCGATACTGGAGCGTGTGTTACGAGAGCAGGGCCGAATGGCGGAACTCACGGATACGCAACTGCCGTTGCCGGCTTGACCCCGGCCAGCCCGAACGTTGGGGTTCGCTGCACTCACCGCCAACCTACATAGGGAACCCGCCATTTCTCAAGGTCGGGCATATGACGCTCGACGGTATTTTGTCGGCGCAATTGTTCGACAAATTGAACGACGTAGAGGCGGCGCACGCCGAGGTGCCAATCCAGTGCGTAGATGGTTTGTTCTATGCGTCCGCCGCCGTCTTTGAGCCTATCGACAAGGCGCGACAAGCGTTCATCGCCGGACTGCGTGAGACCCATTCGATTGACCCCGACTTGATCAAGAAGAACCAGCATGGGCAACTGCATAAAAAATTCGATACCTCGCTTACCAACGTGATGAATTCCTATTCAGCATATACCGCACCCGAAATCACGTGGTATGCAACCGGCGATGCTGATGAGGTCGAACGCTTGCTGCGACCCATCCAGTTCATCGGCAAGCGTCGCGCCTCCGGTTTCGGTGAAGTCAGTGAGTGGCAGATCGAGGACGGCGAACTCGATGGGCTGGTCGGCTACGCGGGCGAACCGCTGCGCCCGGTGCCGGTGGAGATGTTTGTGGGTGACAAGTCGTTGCCGATTGTCGATGCCGCATGGCGGCCCGCGTATTGGAATGTTCTGAACCGTGCGGCGTGCTATGCGCCGGCTTTGTGAGAGCGCAGACCATGAACGCAATTGAATTACTGAATCAAACCCTTGGACGGCACTTGGTGCCGCAATCCGGCGACGCAGTGGCAGACGCGCAGGCAGCATTGTCGAGCGGGCATTCTATGGCTAAGGGCGGCACCAAACAGCGCATACGGTGCTTGAATATCTGTTGTCACCGGTGACCAAGGCGTTTCATGAGGCGGGGCGCGAGCGGTGAATGATCTGCCGTATTTCGAACATCTTGAACCTCCTGTAAGCCATTGCGTTATCCAACGCCTCGCCGAGGTCGTCCGGTTCTTTTGCTTTGCAGAGTACAATAACTCATGAGCTATTCATCATTGCGATTTTTCGCTAACTCCAATCTTGCAGTTCCTGCAGCTACTGCATATTACCTCTCAGACCTTGGTGAGTTTCGCGGCAAGCAGGAGCTGTATACTCGGCAGTCACAGCAGCGCCTTAAAGCGTTGCGGGAACATGCGCTGATTGAAAGCGCTGTCTCATCGAACCGCATCGAGGGTGTCTCTGTGGAACCCTCTCGTATTCGTGACGTATTGGTGTCACCAAAGCCGCTATTTCGGGATCGCGATGAAGAGGAGGTTCGCGGTTACCGTGATGCGTTGACCTGGATCCACCTGGACGCACAGAGTATTGCTGTATCTGACGATACCATCCGTCGATTGCATGCCATGACTCGTGGGCAGATTTGGGATGCTGGCCTATACAAGGAAAAAGACGGCGATATCATCGAACGCTACCCGGATGGTCATGAGCGTGTGCGCTTTCGGCCTGTTTCGGCTCAAGAGACCCCGGCGGCGATGACGCAACTCGTTACCGATTGGCAGGTGGGCCTTCAAGAACGCCGGGTTCCTCCATTGATTGCGCTGGCGGCTTTCAATCTGGATTTCCTTTGTATTCACCCTTTCCGCGATGGCAATGGGAGGGTGTCGCGCCTGCTTTGGCTGTTGCAGAGCTACCAATTAGGTTTTGAAGTTGGTCGCTACATCAGCCTTGAACGCCTGGTTGAGCAGAACAAGGACCGGTACTATGAAACACTGGAACAAAGCTGGCAGGGCTGGCACGAAGGTAAGCATGACCCTTGGCCGTACATCAACTATGTCCTGTTCATCCTCAAAACTGCCTATCGGGAATTCATCGAACGCGTTGGGGAAACAGCAGAGCCGCGCGGTTCGAAAACGCAATTGGTGCTCGCGGCAATCGACAAGATATCCGGTACATTTTCCCTCGCTGTCTTGGAGCGCGCTTGCCCTGGTGTGAGTCGTGACATGATTCGACGAGTACTTAATACCCAGCGGGGTAGGTCAGTCGAATGCATTGGTCGTGGGCCTGGGGCGCTCTGGCAGAAAAGAGGTAATTAGCGTGAAAGAGTGTAATAAAGGAGGTAATGTCTCGATAGACTGGCGGGCGAGACGAGCGACCACGTTGTTGAATGCTTATCTTGCATTGCACGTAACGAATCAGGTTATTGGGGGATGAGTATGGATCATGGTATCCAATGGTGGGCGATTGCCGCTGGTTGCACGCTGGCCAGTGGCGGCGCATGGGCGCAGGCGCGCGCGGCGCCGGCCGATGCCGCGAAATATCCATCGCGCCTGGTGCGTTTGTTGGTGGGTTATTCGCCGGGCGGCGCGGTGGACGTGTCGGCGCGGCTGATTGCGCAACGTCTAACCGAGGCGCTGAGTCAATCGACCATCGTCGAAAACCGTCCGGGCGCTGACGGCAATGTGGCCAGCGACCTGGTCGCGAAAGCAGCGCCCGACGGGCATACGCTGGCGTACGTGAGTGCCGCCCACACCATGAATCCGGCGTTGCATCCGAAGTCGCTGCCCTACCACCCGTTGCGGGACTTCTCGCCGGTGTCGATGGTGGCTACCGGCGCGCAGACTTTGGTGGTGAATCCGTCGCTGCCGGTGCGCAGTGTCAAGGATTTGGTGGCGCTGGCACGGGTAAGGCCGGGCCAGATCAACTTTGCATCGTCGGGTGCGGGCGGCCCCATGCATTTGTCGAGCGAATTGCTTAAATCCATGGCGGGCATCGATATTGTCCATGTGCCGTACAAGGGCGGCGGGCCCGCGCTGAATGATGTGATCGGCGGCCAGATCGAGATGACGTTTGTCGGCACCCCGGCGAGCATGCCGCATATCCGCTCGGGCCGTCTGCGCATACTCGCCGTGTCGACGGCCAAACGTGTGGCCGCGCTGCCCGAGGTGCCCACGGTGGCGGAATCAGGTTACCCCGGCTTCGAGGTCGGCGCCTCGTATTCCGTGCTCGCACCGGCGGGCACACCTGCGGTCATCGTCGGCCGGCTGAGCAGCGAACTGGCCAGGATCGCCGGCCTGCGCGAAATACGCGAACGGCTGACCGCACTTGGCCTTGAAATGGTGGGGGGCACACCCGAACACCTTACGGAATTCATGAAGACCGATCTCGCCAAGTGGAGCAAGCTGGTGCAAAGCATCGGGCTTAAGACGGATTGATAAGGGCGTTAATTTTTTCTTGAGCACAATGATTTTGCGATAAAATAGGTAAACGCTTAAAACATAAAATGACCAAGTATATCTTTGTTACGGGTGGTGTGGTTTCCTCACTTGGCAAGGGTATCGCTGCCGCCTCTCTCGCCGCCATCCTTGAATCGCGCGGCGTCAAAATCACCATGCTGAAGCTGGATCCCTATATCAACGTGGATCCCGGCACCATGAGTCCGTTCCAGCATGGCGAAGTTTTTGTCACCGAAGATGGCGCGGAGACCGATCTCGATCTTGGCCATTACGAGCGCTTTGTCTCGGCCAAAATGACCAAGCGCAATAACTTTACCACCGGCCAAATCTACGAAAGCGTGATCCGAAAAGAGCGCCGCGGCGATTACCTCGGCGGCACGGTGCAGGTGATTCCGCATATTACCGATGAGATCAAGTTGTTTATCCAGCGCGGCGCGGGTGATGCCGAAGTGGCGATGGTGGAGATCGGCGGCACGGTGGGTGACATTGAATCGCTGCCGTTCCTCGAAGCCATTCGTCAGATGGGCATAGAGCTGGGCCGCGAAAATACCTGCTATGTGCATTTGACGCTGGTGCCGTATATCGTCTCGGCGGGCGAAATCAAGACCAAGCCCACCCAGCACTCGGTGAAAGAACTGCGCGAGATCGGCATTCAGCCCGATGTGCTGCTGTGCCGTGCCGATCGCCCGTTGCCCAACGACGAGCGCCGAAAAATTGCGCTGTTCACCAATGTGGTTGCGGATGCGGTTATTTCGGCTGTGGATGTGGACAGCATTTACAAAATTCCGGGGCTGCTGCATGCGCAGCGGCTGGACGAAATTGTTTGCCGCAAGCTTAATCTCAGTCCGCCGGCGGCCGATCTGTCGAGCTGGGCATCGCTGGTCTACAAACTTGAGCATCCGCAGCGCGAAGTCAAGATCGCGCTGGTGGGCAAGTATGTCGATCTGACCGAATCGTATAAATCGCTGTCCGAAGCGCTGATCCACGCCGGCATCCATACCGGCGCCAAGGCACGCATTCATTACATCGATTCCGAGAACATTGAAAAGGACGGCACGGCTTGTCTTGCAGGCATGAACGCAATTCTGGTGCCGGGCGGATTCGGCAAACGTGGCGTCGAAGGCAAAATTCAGGCGATACGTTACGCGCGCGAGAACAAAATTCCCTACCTGGGCATTTGCCTGGGCATGCAACTGGCGGTGATCGAGTATGCGCGCGATGTGGTTGGCCTTGATCATGCGCACAGCACGGAATTTGATCCGCTAACGCCGCACCCGGTGATTGCGTTGATTACCGAGTGGCAGGATCGTGACGGCCGCATCGAGCAGCGCAGCGAAACATCCAACCTCGGCGGCACCATGCGCCTTGGCGGACAAGAGTGCGTGCTGGAAGAAGGCTCTGCGGTGCGCAAAATTTATGGCGTGCCGAGCATTTCGGAGCGCCATCGCCATCGCTATGAGGCCAACAATCATTATCTCGCGCGCATACGCCAGGCGGGCTTGCGGGTGAGCGCGCTGTCGGCGAAAGACGGGCTGTGCGAAATGATCGAGTTGCCGGGTCATCCGTGGTTCATCGGTTGCCAGTTTCACCCCGAGTTCACCTCCACGCCACGCGCCGGGCATCCGTTGTTCAAGTCGTATGTGCAAGCCGCGATTGAAAACGCGGAAACTGCAAACGTTGCAAAGAACACCGAGACCGCCGTGGAGAATGTCTAGCCATGAAATTGTGCGGATACGATGTGGGTCTCGATAAACCGCTGTTTCTGATCGCCGGGCCGTGCGTGGTTGAGTCGCGCCAGCTAGCGATGGATGTCGCCGGTACACTGAAAGCAATTTGCGAAGAAGTCGGTGTCCCGTTTATTTTTAAGGCCTCTTACGATAAGGCCAATCGCAGTTCGATCAAGTCTTTTCGCGGCCTCGGCATGGACAAGGGACTGGAGATTCTCGCTGATGTGCGCAGGCAAATCGGCGTTCCGGTGCTGACCGACGTGCATGACATCGGCGATATCAGCGCCGTGGCGTCGGTGGTCGATGTGTTGCAGACGCCCGCATTTCTGTGCCGGCAAACTGATTTTGTTTGCGCGGTGGCGAGCGCCGGCAAAGCGGTGAATATCAAGAAGGGGCAATTCCTGGCGCCCGCGGACATGAAAAACGTGGTGGATAAAGTTCGTAGCGCCAGCAACGCCGACAACATACTGGTATGCGAACGCGGCGCAACCTTTGGCTACAACAATCTGATTTCCGATATGCGTTCGCTGATGGTGATGCGTGACACCGGTTGCCCGGTGGTGTTTGACGCCACCCACTCGGTGCAGTTGCCGGGCGGACAGGGTCACGCCAGCGGCGGTGAGCGCAAATTCGTGCCGGTGCTGGCGCGCGCGGCAGTGGCGTCGGGCATCGCAGGCATCTTTATGGAAACGCATCCGAATCCTGAACAGGCGCTGTCCGACGGCCCCAACGCGTGGCCGTTGCAGCACATGAAAGCCTTGTTGCAAACGCTGAAACAACTGGATACGCTGGCCAAGCAGGCGGGCTTTGCGGAAAATCTCGTGGTGTAAATATTTATATTTTCGAGCAGGAAAAATCATGAGCGCAATCGTTGATGTCATCGCCAGAGAAATACTGGATTCACGCGGCAATCCGACGGTGGAAGTGGATGTGCTGCTGGAATCCGGTGTGATGGGCCGCGCCGCGGCGCCTTCGGGCGCATCCACCGGCAGCCGCGAGGCGATGGAGCTGCGCGACGGCGACCCGGCGCGTTATCTGGGCAAAGGAGTGATGAAGGCCGTAGGAAACGTCAACACCGAAATCTGCGAAGCGATCATCGGCGTGGACAGCACCGAGCAGGGCTTTGTGGACAAGACCCTGATCGATCTCGACGGCACCGAAAACAAATCGCGGCTGGGCGCGAATGCGATTTTGGCGGTGTCGATGGCGGTGGCCAAGGCGGCCGCGGAAGAATCCGGTCTGCCGTTGCATCGCTACCTGGGCGGCGCGGGACCGATGGCGATGCCGGTGCCGATGATGAATGTGATCAACGGCGGCGCGCATGCGAACAACGGTCTGGATATGCAGGAATTCATGATTGTGCCGCTGAGCGCGCCCTCGTTCAAAGAGGCGCTGCGTTATGGCGCCGAAGTGTTTCACACGCTGAAAAAACTGCTGCACGAGCGCGGCTTTGCCACGGCGGTGGGCGATGAAGGCGGGTTTGCGCCGCGTTTGCCCAAACACGAAGCCGCGATTAAATTGGTGATCGAGGCGATTGAAGCCGCGGGTTATCGCCCCGGGGAAGACATCGCGCTGGCGCTGGATTGCGCAAGCTCCGAGTTTTTTGAAGACGGCGAATATACGCTGGCGTCTGAAGGCGCATCGCTAAAAGCGTCTGAGCTGGTGGATTACCTCGCGGCGTGGGTGGATAAGTATCCGATCATCAGCATCGAAGACGGCATGGCCGAAAGCGACTGGGACGGCTGGAAGCTGCTTACGCAGCGCCTCGGTGAGCGGGTGCAACTGGTGGGTGATGATCTGTTTGTCACCAACACGCGCTACATCCAGCGCGGCATAAAAGAGGGTATCGCCAATTCGGTGTTGATCAAGGTCAACCAAATCGGCACGCTGAGCGAAACCCTCGCCGCGATTGAGATGACCAAGCGTGCGCGCTACACCTCGGTGGTGTCGCATCGTTCCGGCGAGACCGAGGATACGACCATCGCCGATATTGCGGTCGCCACCAACGCGCTGCAGATCAAGTGCGGTGCGCTGTCGCGTTCCGACCGGCTGGCGAAATACAATCAGCTGCTGCGCATTGAAGAAGATCTGGGCGACGCCACCAGTTATCCAGGGCGCGGCGCGTTTTATCAAATCAGGTAAGCGCCGCTCATGAAGGCACTCAGCCTGGCACTGGCGGCGCTGATCGTGCTGATACAGTACCCGCTGTGGCTGGGTAAGGGGAGTTGGATGCGGGTGTGGGAAGTCGACCGGCAGATCGCATCGCAGCGGGAAAAAAATAGCGGGTCGCAAGTGCGTAATAACATTATTGAGGCCGAAGTGCGCGATCTGAAGCAGGGCCTGGAAGCGATTGAAGAGCGCGCGCGCAGCGAACTGGGCATGATTAAACAGGACGAGATATTTTTTCAGTTACTGCAGCCGGGGCAGAGTGTTCCGCCGGCGCCCGCAGCGCCTGCGGCCAAGGCCGCAGCTAAATAACCCTTCATCATGACGGCACAAATTATCGACGGCGCTGCGCTCGCAAAACAAAAAATAATTGAATTAAAACAGATAGTTACGGAACTTATAGCACGGGGAATGCATCCCGGCCTGGCGACCGTGCAAGTGGGCGATGATGCGGCATCGCGCATATACGTGCGCAACAAGGTGCGCGCCTGCACTGAAGCGGGTGTGAGTTCCGTGCATCACGATCTGCCGGGCAGCAGCAGCGAGGGCGACGTACTGCAACTGCTCAATAGGCTTAATCGCGACCCCAAGGTACACGGCATTATTGTGCAATTGCCGGTGCCCCGGCATCTGGATGCGCGGCGTTTGTCACAGGCGATTGCGGTGGCGAAAGATGTAGACGGCTTCAATTGGCAAAATCTCGGCGCATTGGTGGAAGGCGCGCCGGGCATGTTGCCCTGCACCCCGCGCGCAACGATGGTGATGCTGGACAGCGCGAAAATTCCGCTTGAGGGCCGTCACGCCGTGGTGGTGGGGCGCAGCAACATTGTGGGTAAACCGGTGGCGCTGTTGCTGATCGGGCGCGGTGCGACGGTAACGGTATGCAACTCGCGCACGCCGGACCTGGGCGCGGTGACGCGTCAGGCCGACATACTGGTGGTGGCCACCGGCAAGGCCGGACTGATCACCCGCGCCATGGTAAAGCCTGGCGTTGCGGTGATTGATGTCGGCATCAATCGTTTGCCGAGCGGCAAGATCGTTGGCGACGTGGCGTTTGATGAAGTGAAAGAAATCGCCGGCTGGATCACGCCGGTGCCGGGCGGTGTGGGGCCGATGACGGTGGCGATGCTGGTTGAAAATACCGTCAACGCCGCTGCGCGCGTGGCAGCCTGAATCAACAGTAAAACGCGTCGGCGAAATTGAACAGCATTTCCGCGCTCAGGTAGCCGCGAAATCCCATAAAGCACAGCACGCCAACGATCAAGGCCATCACGGCCCAGATCAGCGCGCGGCGTGTTTGTGACATGTGCATCATCTGCGTTAACCGGTGTGGACCCGCTTGTCCTAGAATTTCAATGATTATCGCACAATGCGTATAACCTGAATAGAATCAGGGGATTAGATCACGTGCCTGGTGTAAGGCACGGTATAATCACGTATTATTCCGCGCCATCCAGTGTCAATTCTGCGCCTAACACGAAGCTGTTTATCTTGAGTAACCCTACGTTTTCTTCGCCGAGTGGCATCGCTTTCGCTGACTTTTACCGGCGCGAGGGGCTACAGCGCATAGACGAGCTGTTTCTCGCAAAGCTCGCGGCTGCCGATCAGACGCTGCATACGCAATTGATCGCCGCGCGCGCCGCGCCGTCGGCGCTTGCGGGCAAGCAGGAATCGGAATTGCTGCTGGCGTTGACCTCGCATCTGGAAGATTTCCTGGCGTGGTTGTTCGCCATTGAATCGGAGGTGGCTGCGCTGACAGCGCGCCACCTTGAGTTGTCACCGATCTACAGCGTGAAGCGCTTGTTCGTGCAGCGTAAGGCGGCAAACAAATATAAAGGCGCGGTGGCTGAGCAGTTCAATGGGCCGGAACTGGCGTTGCGGCTGGAACCGATGATGGGCGAAACGCTCACCGAACTGGGCTTCGCGAAAAAAGTGCTTGAGTGGCAAAAAGACGAATCCGCCCATGCCGATAAACTTGAGGTGGCGCTGCAATATGCCGCGTGGGCTTTGCAGACTGCGGCGGGGCGCAGGAAGCATCACGACGGCGTTTTGTTCAAAGCGCCGCACAAGCTCGACATGCAGCACCTGGTGCCCAGCGCAACGGAATCGGCGCAAGGTTA
>CAMBCF010000042.1 GCA_945864585.1 Bordetella parapertussis
CGGTTGTTGATCAAGATCGTTTGCGTGATGAGTTTCTCGCGCAACAGCATGTCGGTCACACCGCGACCAAACACGTCGGTGCCGCTGCCGGGGGAAGTCTGCACCACGAATTCGATCTGCCTTGAAGGATACGGCTGGGCTGACAGGGGAGCGGGCGCGCCCAGCATCAGCGCGACTGAAGAAAACAACCCAAGTGCGGGCAAGCAAATCTGTCGAATTTTTGGCATGGATGCTCTCCTGTGGAAATAACGGAAACGGGTCAGCGTGCAGGCAGCGAGACAAAACGGCGTTAGCCACCCAAATTATGGGTTGTAATCCAGGCAAGCGTCAAATCAAGTAACGCCTGGACGGCTACGCCCGACCGCGCTTCCCGCATGCGATAGAAAAAGCGGACAATTCATGTGCTACGAAACCGGACAAGTCTATTAACCCGTGATATAAAACCGCACCCGGTCTTGACCTGATCCCCGCGCATCTGTTTTCATTCGTGGCGACTCACACGGGCAGAGAGCCCGATGTCGCGCACAAAACGACCTGCCGCTCAGGGTCTGCAAGTTGCTGGGTGGCAGCATAAGAATTTTCATCGCGAGGCCGAAGGCGGAGTAAAACACATGTCATTGCCCATGAAGCGACTACTGACGGGCGCGATAACCGTAATCACCACGGCAAGTGCCGTTTGCCCGTCAGGCGGCGCGGCTTGCTAGTGGGTAGCTCATTGTTTTAACACGAGTTCACCGGGTGAACCCCGGTCCTTGTGCAGCCATTTGGCCAGCACATGCTGCAGCACTTTTTTGCTCAGCTCATACTTCGACCACAGCGGGTTGGCCTGCCGGAGCTAGCCCAGCAAGGCCTGTTGATGATCGTACAAATCAGGGGGCAAGCGCGAACATCAGAAAACCGGCGCCAGTCACGGCCGGTATACCACCTGTTGCCTTGAGGAATTCAAACGCCGGCTTTTTCGCCGTGGCATAACGCGTGACGGCAAAGCCACACATTGCTATCGCGAATTGCACTAACGTAAATCCGGTCAGATAGGCCCACATTGGCGTGGCTTCCGCACCGACGATTGTCTCGCCGTAGGCATAGCCGTGCGCCACGCCGCTTAACGTAAACAATAAAATCGCACCCTTGTTCTTAAGAAAATCGCTACCGCGCAAAAACAACACGCCTAACAGTATCAGGCTTGCCGCCACCCATGCGTCCGCGTACGAGACGCCTGGCGCAAGCAAATGGAGTAGCGCACCTCCAAATGCACCCGTTAGAAATGCCGCAATCGTCGTAATGCGCTGCCCGAAGAAATAACACGCGATACCAACGGCGAATATAAACAGCAGATGGTCGAAGCCGATAATAGGATGGCCGAAGCCCGACAATAGTCCTTCAAGCAGCGTCATCGGTGTGGCACCGCCCATCGGGTGATGCGCGACGGCGGGCAGCGACACGGCAAGCCCTGTAAAGGCTGTAAAAGAAAGTGTAATTAATTTTTTGCGATTCTTCATAACAATCCTCCCGTGCGAAAGTTGGCGGAGACAGGAACACCTAACGGTAGCAGACTTAATTCTGTTATGAGATTCGAGAGTGTAAATAGTTTTGTGTAATCGGTCATTAGGCAGGAAACTGCCATTCCACAAGGAACCCAATGTGCTACCGCCGATTCAAATTTTATCATTTCGGCAGGTTATGCCGATATGCTATTGACCACCGCCGCCACTCGATAGGCACTGGTCAATGCGTAATCGGCACGGGTGGTCAGTTTGGGATCGGCGAGAAAAAAATGGATTTCATTTCTTATCCTTGCTTGGCAGCACAGCATCCACAGCCGCACCAACTGCATTGACACCGGTCTTAACCACCGTAGCCCCAACCGATACAGCAGCATCAGCAACTGCAAGAACAGAACATCCTGCTTGAAGACAAAGTGCAGCGAAGAACGTCATTCGAAAAACGCAAGATTTAAAGAAGCCAAGACTCATGATTTAATCGGTCCTGGCAACACGGAAACCGACGTCGTCGACCCGGATAGCGGTGGTGAACCTGTCGCGGTCCGCGGCGCGCAGGCCCCGAGGATTGCTGCCCCAGGAGCCCCCCCCGCACCACGCGCTGGGAACAGTTACCCGCTGTCCATGTAATGCCATCCGTTGGCGCATTACTGTAATTTTGATTCCAGCAGTCTTCAGTCCATTCCCACACGTTGCCACTCATGTCATGAAGCCCCCACGCATTAGCCTGCTTGCCAGCTACAGGATGCGTCGCCCTTCCACTGTTGCCGCTATACCACGCCACATCATCTGCGCTATCGCTACCGCAATACTCCTGCCGCCCCCTAGCGCGACACGCATACTCCCACTCCGCCTCACTGGGTAATCGATAGGTCTTTCCCGTCTTGGCACTTAGCCGGCTAACGAACTGCTTCGCATCTTCCCAACTCACCCTCTCTACCGGGCAGTTGTCACCGCAGTTACTGAAGGCGCTGGGGTTACTCCCCATTAGCGCTCGCCACCGGCCCTGCGTCACTTCCGTCTTCCCCATCGAGAATGACCTTAGCGTCACACGATGCACCGGCTGTTCGTCTGAGCCAGTACCGCCCATCTCAAAACTTCCCGCAGGGATGACCACCATCTCAGGGCAATCAGGGCAGTCTTTGAAGGCGCGGGAGGGTGCCCCCACCGCTGGGGGCTTGGCCCCCGGGGGTGCAGTCGCTTGTTGCGCTTTACCCCTGCACTCGACACGATAAGTAAAACTCTGCGCTAACTCTGCCACCGATGCAGTATCTAATGGCTTGGCAGGTGCGGCATCACGAACATTCACTTTATTCTTGGCGAGGAACTCAGCTAAGACATCTAGCGAAACCGCGAAATTTACATTCTGCGGAATATCGCCCGTCTTTATTGCAGTGCGAAGCGCATCTAGTTTTGCTTGAACCACACCAACAACGAGACCAGAGGCATCCAATACCGGACCACCGCTATTACCCGGCTGAACAGGTGCGGTAATCTGTATCTCACCCGCAGCATCCCTCAAACCGCGCAGTGCGCTGACAAGGCCAGATGTAAAGTTACCGCCGCTAGACAGCGACCCAGAAAGAGGGAATCCAAACACCATCACAGCTTCACCCAGACGGACATTGCGGGGGCTGCGTAGCCTTGCCGTCGCGCCTTTGAGTGCGGTAACGCGTATCAAAGCCAAGTCGATTAGCGCATCGGCATCCACCACTGCACCAGTACGACGGCCATCGGAAGCAACCACCTCCACAGACGCACAGCCATCAACGACATGCTGGTTTGTCACTAATAAACCGGGGGCCACAGCGAATGCGGTGCCTGACGACACCTGCGCTGCTGCGTATGGCGCAAAGAGTAATGAAGCGATAAACCAGAGATTCTTCACTAGCACCCCTTGAAGTTCCGCGCCTGACACTCACGCGCCATCTTCTGCGATTCAGCCATTTGTTCGGGTGTCATCTTCGAGGCGGTAATGTCGCGGGACAAAGCAAGCGTCGTAGCCAGCATTGCGACCACGGTTCTGATCTTACGCATTGCCTTCAGCCTGCGCCATCCACAGTGCCGACCATTCCTGACGCTGTAGCCCCTCCTGAAACCCATGCTCATAAGCCCTGCGCTGGATGATAGAAATCATCTTCCCAAGGGCGGATTCGTAGTTACGGAATCCACGATCAAATTTTTGCGAATAGAACACGACGTCGTTCCAATCGAGAATTAACTCGCCATCATCAGTAATGTCAGCCCACGCTTGCACGGAAATCCCTTCATCTTTGCGTAAAAAGCCACTGTAACGCATATCTGTGTCAGACGCGGATTTGAGGGCGTTTAGGCGGCTGCAGGAGGTTTCTGCGCCATCTGAGGGCTACACTCAGCACTAAATGCTGAAGCTGTCCGGAATGAGGCGTTTATCGCGGATTTGTGACTTTTGTCACGGAGTGGAAGTGGGATTGCTGCTGCTACGGCAGTATGGAGCGCCACAGGTAATACTAGTTTTGGTTCCGCGACCCGATTTACACGTCCGAAATATGGATTTCTATTTTTGTGGGACGAGTTGTGGGACGAATCATAATTAATAACGTAAGCTGTTGATTTATATTAAATAATGGCGGAGAGAGAGGGATTCGAACCCTCGATAAGCGTTTTGAGCCTATACTCCCTTAGCAGGGGAGCGCCTTCGACCACTCGGCCATCTCTCCGGTTTGTTCTGCGCCAGGCTGCCTAGCGTTCCAGTATATCTCGTCTTGTTACGCTGTGGTCGAAGGCGCCTGGCTTCGCCAGCGCCGGATTTTACGACGGCCACGGTTACCAAAGTGCGAGTGACCACTCTACTTTCGTTGCCCAGGTTGCGAAGCGCGATGATACCGCAATCACAGCTTTGCTGTATCAACTTGCCCGCTCCAGCCCGAACGCCTTGTGCAGCACCCGCACCGCGAGTTCGGTATATTTCTCGTCGATCACCACGGAAATCTTGATTTCCGAGGTGGAAATCATTTCAATGTTAATGCCCTCTTCGGCCAGCGTGCGGAACGCAGTGCTGGCAATGCCCGCGTGCGAGCGCATGCCGACGCCGACTACCGACACCTTGGCGATTTTATCGCCACTGACGATGCCACGCGCCTGAATGTGTTTGACCACCGGCGCCAGCGTTTGCAGCGTTTTCTGATAATCACCGCGCTGCACGGTAAACGAGAAATCCGTAAGCCCGTCGTGACCGACGTTTTGCACGATCATGTCCACATCGACGTTGGCGTCGCTTACCGGACCCAATATTTGATACGCGATGCCGGGCCGGTCGGGCACGCCGAGGATGGTGATTTTTGCTTCGTCACGGCTGCATGCTATGCCTGAAATGATTGCCTGTTCCATACCTTCATCTTCCTCAAACGTAATCAGCGTGCCTTCGCCTTCTTCCTCGAAACTCGACAGTACCCGCAGCCGCACTTTGTATTTGCCGGCGAATTCCACCGCGCGCGTTTGCAGCACCTTGGAGCCGAGGCTTGCCATTTCGAGCATTTCCTCAAAGGTGATGGTTTTCAGCCGCCGCGCTTGCGGCACGATACGCGGGTCAGCGGTGTATACGCCATCGACATCAGTGTAAATCTGGCATTCATCGGCGTGCAAAGCCGCCGCCAGCGCCACGCCCGTGGTGTCCGAACCGCCACGGCCCAGCGTGGTGATATTGTCCCCTTCATCCACGCCCTGAAAGCCGGCCACCACTACCACACAGCCATCGGTGAGATCGGCGCGCATGCGGTCTTCATCAATCTTGAGAATTCGCGCCTTGGTATACGCGCTGTCTGTAAGTATTTTTACCTGCGCTCCCGTGTAGCTGCGCACTTTCAGGCCGAAGTCCTTGAGCGCCATAGAAAGTAAGCCTATAGTAACTTGCTCGCCGGTCGATACCACGACATCCAGTTCACGCGGGTCCGGTGGCGACTGAATTTCGTGTGCGAGCGCGATCAGGCGGTTGGTTTCGCCAGACATGGCGGATACCACCACCACGATTTGATGCCCGCGCGCCTGCCAGCGTGCGATTCGTTTGGCGACACTTTTTATGCGTTCCGGATTGCCGACCGAAGTGCCACCGTATTTCTGGACGATAAGTGCCATGCCGCGTATTACGATTGTTGATGTTGAAAGGCCGCGAAGTTTAGTTGATTTTATTGAAAAAATCGATATCTTTTAAAAAGCGCATCTGATGCTTTGTGTACGCGGCTTTCAGGAACCGAATAGGTACCCCGCTGTCATACGCGGATGACAACCCCTTCAAGGAGACTATCTTGAGACCCTTTTCCCGCATTAAAAACCCACGCGACATACGCAAGAGCCTTGGTTTAAACCAGATGGATTTCTGGTCACAAATCGGTGTCACCCAAAGTGGCGGCTCGCGCTATGAAAGCGGGCGCCCGATGTCCAAGCCGGTACGCGAATTGCTGCGTCTGGTTTATATGCAGGGCGTGCCGCTGGCCACGGCCAACGGCGCTGATTTACGCATCGCCGCTTTACTGCGTGAACATAAACCGGCGCTGTATGAGGAATTGCGCGCCCGCGCAGGCAAAAAGGCGTAGCGCCGGCAAGCCAATCAGCGGCGGCAAGCGCTGCCGCAACCCTGGGCGCGCACACGCTTACGCTGTGCGCACCAGCTGCGACTTGCTGCGCTGAAGCAGCGCGAGCACGCCCACCAGCAGCCCGCCCGTAAGCCAGCACAGCGTGGGCGCCCATGCGAACAGCGCGGCATAGTCCGTCTGTTTCGGCGCGCCGCTCACCACCGTGGCGATACGGCTTAAGGTTGCCGCCGCGAGCACCGCAAACAGCAGGCCAAGGGCCAGCCCTTCGCGCCCGCTGCGGCCCGCCGCCATTGCTGCGGTAAAACCACACATCAGCATGCTACCCCAGGCGCCGCCGGTAACCATCTGCGCCGTAATCAGCATGTCGAGCGAACCCGCAAAGGACGCCGCGTACGCACCCGCTGCCCCGAGCACGGCCGACATCGCCATGACCTGCAGGGTGCCATAACGTTTGCACAGCGCACTGCCCGGCATCATCATTACGCCAAAGCCTATCCAGAACACCGGCATCAGCCACTCCAGCCCGTCCGGCTTGGCAAATTGATATCCGCAGCCATGAAGATCAGTTGATCGATGATCAAAATCACCGGTGTCAGGCTTGCCGGCAGACCGGCGCTGGTAAGCAGCTTGGGCAGAAAAATGACGTATATGCTCCAGGTGGTGACAAACAAGAACTGCACCACCGCCATATAGAGCGCCACGCCCGTTGGCACTGCGGCGCGTGTCGGGTCGCTCATGTGCGAATTACGCCATAGCGGCAAGCAGACGTTCGCGCGTGAACGGTATGTCGCGCAGCCTGATGCCGGCTGCGTTGAATAGGGCGTTGCCCACTGCCGCCGCTATCGGACCTTGCGTGCCCTCACCCGCTCCCAGTGGCGGCAGTTCGGGCCGGTTGATCAGAGCGACTTCCACATTGGGCACTTCGGTAAACGACAGTATCGGGTAATCGTCCCAGCTTTTAAGCGTTACGCGCTCGCGATCGTATTTCACTTCTTCTTTGAGCACGAAACTCACTGCCTGAATGATGCCGCCTTCAACCTGGTTAGTAAGACCATCGCTGTTGATCACCTGCCCCACGTCCACTGCTGCCCACACGTCGGTCACGCGCAGGGTTTCGGCCAAGGTCAGGTCGACGATCATCGCCATATAGCCCGCGCCATTTTTGTAGCGCGCGAAGCCGATGCCGCGGCCACGCGTTCCATCACCCTTGGCGCCGGCTTTCCAGTTGGCCATTGCCGCAACTTTTTCCACCACCGCGCGACCGCGCGGGTCTTTCAAATGCCGCAGGCGGAATTCAATCGTGTCCACGCCTGCCGCCAGCGCCAGTTCATCCATGAACGACTCGATCGCGAACACATTGGCTTGACTGCCCAGGCCGCGCAGCGCGGAAGCACGCAATGGCGGATCGGGAATCAGATGATTGGAAACTGTCTGATTCGGAAAATCATAGATCGGAATCGCATTGCGATGGCTACCGCCGCCCGGCAACGGCGGATTCGCGGTCTGCGCGCGCGTGAGCGGCTTCTCCAGATGCCACGCCGCCAGCAAATTGCTGCCCGGCCCGCGCCCCGGACGCGAGCTGTGGCCGTGGCTCCACACATCCATCTGCCACGAGCTGATCTGCCCCTGAGGCGACAGCGTCGCGCGCGTTTTCACCACCATCGCGGAACTGTACGGCTCCCATGCAAACTCCTCATCGCGCATCCATTGCAGGCGCACGGTGCGCCCGGGCGCGCCGCGCGCGAGCAACGCCGCATCGAGCGCCACATCGTCGGCGGCATTGTGACCATAACAGCCCGCGCCTTCGACGTGGTGAATCACGATGTCTTCCGGCGGCACGCCGAGCGCCGGCGCCATTTCCGCGCGCAGCGGGTAAATGCCCTGACTGTGCGTCCACACCGTAAATTTGCCGTTGTCGAATTGCGCCACCGCGCACGAGGGCGCGAGTGACGCGTGCGCGAGAAACTGGCGTGTGTATTCGCCTTCAAATTCACGGCCACCGGCTGCAGCGGCGGCCGCGTCTTTTTTCTCGCTGATGACATCGGTCTTCGCCTGAAGTTTCAGCAGATAACGCGGATCAAATTCCGGTAGCGTCGCCTGTTCCCGCCATTGGGCATTACGGGTCAAACGGCGCTGCGCGCGTATCGCCTGCTCTTCGCGCTCGGCGATCACGCCAAGGAAGCGCCCATCGCGCACCACCGCCACCACGCCCGGCATTTTGCGCACATCGTCAAGATCAACGCTCACCAGTTGCGCCTGGTAACTCGGCGGACGCGACACCCGCGCATGCAACAGGCCCGGCGGCTCCATGTCGTGTACATAGACCGGCGCACCCGCGACTTTGCGCGGTATGTCCACACGCGGCGAGGGCGTGCCGACAATTTTGTGCAGCGTGTGTGATTTAGGCGTGGCTTCGCCGGAAGCTTCGCGCTTGAGCAGCTCGCCGTCGGTGATCTCCCAATACGAAACGCTGCCGCCGCTGCGCGCACTGACCATGCCGTCGTTCACACTCAGCTGCTCAATCGACACACCGAGTTTGGCGCCCGCGCGCGCCAGCAACAGTTCACGCGCCTCCGCCGCAGCGTAACGAAACGCCACGCCGGATTCTTCAATCGAGCGGCTGCCGGAGGTGACGCCTTCATTCGGGCTTAACGCGGTGACCGCGGTGACGATATTGACGCGCGCCAGATTCACATCGAGTTCTTCCGCGACAATCTGCCGCAGCGCAGTGAGTATGCCCTGGCCGATTTCGATTTTGCCCGGACGCATGGTCACGGTGCCGTCGCTATTGATATCGAGCCACTGGCTGAGGTTACGGTTGGTTTCAAGGCTGCCGGGCAGCTTGCGTTTTGCGGATGTTTCAGCCATGACTATTTCCTCATCTCAATAGCAGCGCGCTTCACCGCGCGCAATATGCGCTGATGTGTGCCGCAGCGGCACAGGTTTTTCGCCAACGCTTGTTTCACCTCGGCGTCGCTCGGCGACGCATTGACATCGAGCAGCGCTTTCGCCGACATGATGATACCGGTGGCGCAGTATCCGCATTGCGCGGCCTGTTCATCCACAAACGCGCGTTGCAACGGATGCGGATGCTCTACCGAGCCGATGCCTTCAATGGTGGTGATCGATTTGCCTGCAACCGCCGATACCGGCACATCACACGACTGCACCGGCTTGCCGTCTATGATTACCGTGCAGCTGCCGCACTGCCCCAGCCCGCAACCGTAGCGCACACCCTTGCAGCCGGTTTCGTTACGCAGCACATAGAGCAGCGGCGTCTCTTCATCCGCCACGACGGTATGCGTGCGGCCATTAACTGTAATCTGCATCCCTCTTCTCCATATCTTAAAGTATTATTAAAAACAATGAGTTACATCATATATTCGACATTGTTTCCGGTGCATTCACTCGTGTTTTACGGCACAGCCCCGTATACTATCCGACTTCAATCCGCGCGGAACCATCCGTATGAGCCAAGCCGCCGATAATGATACTTACGCATTGCAGAATCGCATCGAGCAGCTTTACCTCGAACACCGCGACCTGGACGACATCATCGCCCATCTCATCGAAACCACACCGCACGATCAACTAAAGGTGCAGCGGCTGAAAAAACGCAAACTCATCGTCAAAGATCAGATCACCGCTCTGGAACGCCAGCTTACGCCGGACATTCCGGCCTAGCGTTGCTTAGCGTCGCTTAGCGCCGCTTTCGCAGCGCTAAAAACAGCGCAAATAATCCGAGCGCCGACAGCCAAAACAAAGACCACCCCGCGATCGTTAATCCCAGGAATTTCCATCCCGCTTCGGCGCATTCTCCCGAACCCATCAACACTTTGCCCAGCACATCGGCAAGCGGGAACCGCTTCAGCATGTATTCCAGCCCCGGTCCGCAGGACGGCACCAGATGCGCGGGCAGATGTTGCAGCCACACATGGCGCGCCGCCACCGCCGCGCCCAGTGCAGCCACCACAAACGCCACCAGCCCGTAGACCATGACGCCGCGGCGCGCCGGCCCATGCAGCGCCCCCAGCAGGAACACTGCTGCCAGCGCATAAAACACCACCCGCTGCACCATGCACAGCGGACAGGGATTTTGCTGTTCAACGTATTGCAAATAATAGGCAAAGCCCAGCAGTCCCGCGCAAATGGCAAAACAGGCGGCAAAACCAAGCCGGGGCGTGAGCGACACCGGTGTCATGGCGGCAAGTTTACCGTAAACTACGCGCATCATGATTCGCATTACGCGCCACATCGCGCTGCAGGACTCTGAACTCGAAGAGACCTTTGTGCGCGCATCCGGCCCCGGCGGGCAAAATGTCAACAAGGTTTCCACCGCCGTGCAGCTGAAATTCGATGCGGCACGCTCACCGTCGCTGACTGACGACGTACGCGCGCGGCTTATCGCACTGGCCGGCAGCCGCGCATCGGGTGACGGCGTGATTACGATTAGCGCCCAGCGTTTTCGTCTGCAAAGCCGCAATCGCGCCGACGCGCTGGAGCGCCTCGTCGCGTTGCTACGCGAGGCCAGTCACAAACCGAAGCCGCGCAAGGCGACGCGCCCTACACGTGCGGCACGCGAGCGCCGCCTGGACCACAAAAAACAGCGCGGTGACGTCAAACGCGCGCGGTCGAGCAAGGCAGAATTCCAGTAACAAACGCGGCCGCTAGTGACAAGTTGACGGCGCCTACCCTGCTGAACTAGACTGAATTACCATGGTCATATTGGGGCAATAAATGCGCGACAATCCCTGTGTTCAAATGTAGTCTGGCAGGGTACGGCTGCAATTGAATGACCACCTTGCTTCAAATGAAATAACCCATTAAATTCAAATATTTAGGAGAGAATCATGAATAAAAAAATGGCACTGAGTGGTCTCACCCTGATATTGGGCGTGGGTTATGGCGCACTAGCGTTTGCGCAGGCAAAACCCGACGTGTTGGTCAAGCAGCGCCAAGCGGCTATGACGCTGCAAGGCAAGTACTTTGGACCGCTCGCTGGTATGGCGTCCGGCAAAGTGCCTTACAACGCCGAAACCGTAGCGCGCAACGTGGCCTACCTCGACGTGCTGAACAAGATGCCGTGGGATGGCTTCAACGAAAATACCAAGGACATCAAGAGCCGCGCGCTGCCGGAAGTCTATAGCGACAACGCTAAATTCAAGGAAGCGACGACCCATACTCAGAACGCGGTCGCTCAGCTGGTCAAGGTTTCCAAGGGTAGCGATGAAGCTGCGGCGAAAGCGGCCATCAACGACGTTATTAAGTCTTGCGGCGGCTGTCACGATAGCTTCCGCGCCAAACAGTAATCCGCTAATCGTTAGAAAACCCCGCCGCGGCGGGGTTTTCGCATTTGAGGGCGCGCAGATGAATTGGGTAAATGCAATAGTTTGCAAACGGCTGAGCGTGGCGCTGGCCTTGGCGTTTCTCGCCGTTGCGGGAGCCACCGGCGCGCAGACCACAGCGGGCGATGCGAAGCGCGGTGAGTACCTGTCGAAGGCGGCCGGTTGTCTGGGCTGTCACACCAGTGATAAAAAGGACGCCGTCCCCTACGCCGGTGGTCGCGGGCTGAAGTCGCCGTTCGGCACCTTCTATGGTCCGAACATCACGCCGCATGCCGAGGCCGGCATCGGGAAATGGAGCGAAGCCGATTTTGTGCGCGCCATACGCGAAGGTAAACGACCCGACGGCGCCAATTATTTTCCCGCCTTTCCGTTTCCCTCGTTTAACGCGATCACCGATGCGGATTTGCGCGACCTGTGGGCCTACCTGCGCACCCTGCCTGCGAATGCCCAAACCAGCCGCCCGCATGAGGTGGGTTTTCCCTACAACCTGCGCCTGGGGGTGAGCTTCTGGAAGTGGCTGTATTTCAAGCCCGCAGTATTCACGCCCGATCCCAAACTTACGCCTGAGTTGAATCGCGGTGCGTATCTCACTACCGCACTGGGCCACTGCGGCGAATGCCACACACCGCGCAACTTCATGGGCGGCCCGCGGCGCGAACGCTTCCTCGCCGGCGGCAAAGGCCCCGAAGGCAAGGACATACCCAATCTGACGCCGACAGGGCTCAAGAAAAAATGGGGCGACAAGGATCTCACTGACTTCCTGTCGAGCGGTATCACGCCCGACGGCGATGTGCCCGCCGAAGCCATGGGTGAAGTCATTCGCAATACCACCGGGCAGCTGACAGCAAGCGACCTCGCCGCGGTGATCGCGTATTTGCGCTCGCTGCCACCGGTTGCAGATGAACCCGCAACAAAAAAATGACCGGGCGATCAATACCCGGTCTGCCGGTCCATCACACCCAACAGCGGTTCGTTGTCTGCGAATCGACGCACGTTTTCACACCAGAAATCCACCACCGCCTCACTCAATTTCACGGACTCGGTGGCAATGTGCGGTGTGATAATCATGTTTGGCAGCTCCCATAACGGACTTTCCTTGGGGATAGGATCCTTTGTTGTCACGTCCAGACCTGCGCCGGCAATCGTGCCCGCCCGCATGGCCGCAATCAGGGCGCCTTCATCGATCAAGGCGCCTCGCGACACGTTGATCAAATAGGCCGTGGACTTCATGGCAGCCAGAGCGGCGCTATCGATAATGCGCTTGGTCTCTGGCGTGTGGGGCAGACAAAGCGCTACAAAATCAGCCTCGGGCAGCACCTTCAAAAGTTCGCTTTTGTCGAAGCAGCGGTCGACATAAGGATGCGCACGCGGTGTCCGCGACATCCCCAGCACCGTCATTCCAAAACCGGCTTTGCACACTCGGGCGAGATTGCCACCGCTGCTGCCGACCCCCAGAATCGCGATGGTATGGCCGTGCAGAGGTGGCCAGTCCTGCCCTTCACGTCGCCAGATGTGACGTTCCTGATTCTTGAGATACGCCGGAAAATTTCGCGACAAGGCTAACATCAGCAGGATTGCATGTTCGGCCATCAAGGGCCCCGGCGGGCCTTTGAGGCAGGTAATCGTCACATGACCGGCGGCGAGCAAGTCCGGCGTCACGGCCTGATCCACACCTGCCGTGGTGGTCTGCACCCAGCGCAATCGCCCCTCAGGCTTTAACACCTCAGGGGATAATTTCAAGTACGGACGGCTACCGATAACGGCGTCCGCCTCTGCAACCTGCTCAGCGAAAGCCGACAGGTCGTGGACGATCCGCACCTGCACGCGCGGATGCGCCCGGTGGAGTCTTTGGAAGGCAGCTCCGCCCAAGCGATAATTTTCTGGAACCCCCACCAGTAGCAGCAGTACATTTGACGCCATGACATCTCCTTGATGAGCAAAATGCATACGAAGATTATAAATGACCACGAGCGACTGACCGCGCCGCACCATCATCTACGCGTTTTGACTGGCCTCTGGGCCTAGCGCTATTCATGGTACTCGCGTGATCCGGCTACAGTCGTTCATCATGCGCGCCCAGCGCGTTTAAAGTTCCCAGTCCGGTTGTCGTGTAACGGGCTCGCGCTCACGCTATACTAGCCCACATGATTAGCAACGCAGGGTAAAGGCTAGTTCAACCGATGGAACGCGATGTGATTGCGCAGCCGCCGGTGCCACGTAAAGCGGCAACGGTGATGTTGTTGCGCGATGGCGATGACGGCATGGAGGTATTCATGATCGTGCGTCATCAAAACAGTGATGTGCATGCGGGTGCGCTGGTGTTTCCGGGCGGCCGGGTGGACGACGAGGATTACGACCTCGCAGCCGATGTGGCCGTGTTCCCGCCGCTTCCCGGTGTGCACGCGAGCATGGCGGCATTGCGTGTGGCTGCCGTGCGTGAAACGTTCGAGGAATGCGGCGTGCTGCTTGCGCGCGCGCGCGGAGATGAGACTCTGGTCAGCGCCACACGCCTGCGCGACATCGAGGCCGCTCATCGCGCCGCGATGACCCGTGGGGAGCGGACTTTTGGCGCCATCCTCACGGCGGAGAACCTGATCATCGCGTCCGAAACGATGGTTTACTTTGCGAATTGGATTACGCCGCAGCGTTCGTCCAAGCGTTTCGACACGCATTTCTTTCTTGCTGCCGCGCCGTCAGATCAGGTTGCCCTGCATGACGGCCACGAGGCGGTGGATTCGGTGTGGATTGCGCCGGCGGCCGCGCTGGAACGCGCCACGACAGGCATCTACCAGTTGCGGTTCCCCACGCAGATGAATCTGCAAAACCTTGGCCGCCACCCATTGTCGGCGGCGGCGATGGACGCCGCGCGGGCAAGCCGGGTAGTCACCGTTATATCGAAACAGGAGAAGACCGGCGACGGCAGGCGCGTGCTGCGTATTCCGCTGGAAGCCGGCTACGGCGGCGAACTGTTTGAGTCCCTCGACCCGCCGCCGTGATGTTGGAGATGCAAATTTCATTCGGCTCACAAGCGTAAAATCGCTTGGTCACCCGGGGATATTTGCCGCTGATGAAATAGGTGCAGATGTTGGTATCGAGCGAGTACATGCTGGAAATTCAATCGAGCTTCAGCGGCGGTTTGACGCTACCGCGTTCGCGTTCGATGTTTATGGGCATCCCCTGAAAGCGGCTCACCACGGCCTCCATCCTGGCGCGCCAAGCCTGTTTGTTGACGGGCTTGGGGCGCAAAATGACGGCATCGCCCTGGCGCTCAATTAGCACTTCGCTGGTGTCAAAGCGATAGGCCTTGGGCAGGCGTACGGCTTGGCTGCGGCCCGTAGTGAAAACCTTGGCGACATCGGGAACACTATCAGTGAGGTTCATGGTCTGCTCTTAGAGGATATGTATCTAAAGTATGTTTCACTTCGCCATCCTCGACAACTCACAGGCACATCATGCGGAGCAGCTTGGCCGCCTTATTCAACCGCGTATCGAAGCAGGCAAACAATATCTGGGTTTGTGAAATACGCCCCGCTTCAAAAGCCGCTGCAAGTTGAATGCTGTCGTAGCCACGCAGGGCAAAAGTGTCGGCATATTCTCCCGCGCGTTCAACCAGCGGCTGGTCTATTTCCAGCACCACAAAACGCGGCCAGTCTGTGGTCAGTGCAGCCTTGGCTTGTTCGATTACGGTAGCGTCTTCGGGTACTTCTCGTGCTCGTCTGGACAATGCAGCGTGCGCTTCCGCCCAGGCGATGCGGCACACTGCCACGGCTTCTGCTTCAAGCACACGCGCTTTGAGCGCGTCGCTCTGCTGTTCTGCAATGTAGAGCTTTAACAGGGCGGAAGTGTCGCAGAATAAAATCATCCGCGATCATCCAGCACCATTTTGGAAACTGCCGTGCCTTTCTGTTGCAGTATCAGCGCAGCACCTTCAGGTTTGCCCCCTTGCCAAGATGCCATGCCTGCGGCCAGCAAGCGTGATGCCGCCGTTCCATCTGCTTTAGGAACACCCGCGAGACGCGCCACAATCTTGCGATGTGATGTCAACTCTATTAACTCACCCGATTGCGCCTGGCTGACGTATTGAGATAAATGTGACTTAAATTCACGCATTGATACTTTCATATTAGACCTTAATGTACTATATATAGCATTAATTATGACCTTTATTTTTTGAAAAAGCAAACGGAAAAATAAAAAGTGCGGGCGTGAAGATCGAATAACAGCACGTTGTTGTTAACGACAACGCCCGCGGCGGCGGCTAGGCAGCGATCCGATACACCCGGGCCGCGGTGTCGTGAAACAAGGCCGCGCGCTCGCTGGCCGCATAGCCTTTGGACAGCCGCTTGAACGCGTTGAACACGACGGTGTAGGAATACGACACCTTGTCGACCGGGAAATTGCTTTCAAACATGCAGCGTTGCGGGCCGAATTTTTCAATGCAGTAGTGCATCAACGGCGCCAGCGCGTCCGCCAGTGCTTCCGAGTCCATGGGCCTGGTACGTGTGTGCCAATCGAAGCCAAACCGGCGCTGCCCCACTCCGCCGAGTTTGAGCACGACGTTCGGACACGCCGCCACGGCCGCCAGTCCGCGCCGCCATTCGGCGAGCACCGTGTCGTCGCGGTTCGCGTAGGGGCCCACGCGTACCAGGCCGCCGATGTGATTCAGCACGATGGTGAGTTCCGGCACCGCACGCGCCAGATCCGCCAATTCATCCAGCTGCGGATGGTAGAGCGAATTGTCGAGCGTCAAGCCCATCTTCGCCAGCACCCGCGCACCGGCGCGGAATTGCGCGGTAGACATAACGCCCTGAATGTCGCGCTTCACCAATTCCGGGCTCGCATCCCAGCCGGCGGAATGCCGTATGCCGCGAAAGCGGCCGGGACTCGCCGCCCGCAACGCTTCCAGCACCGGGGCGACGCGATCGCCCAGCTTTAAATCTGCGTGACCGACAATGGCGGCGGCGATTTTCGTTGGACCGTGTTTTCCGCTCGCTGCTTCATGGGCAAGGCTATCGATGTGCTCGACTTCGCCCACCGGCCGCATCGCCTCCGGCCCATCGCTGCGATAAAACGCCTTGACCTCGATGAACACGGTTGAGCGCACAGCATGTCCGCTCGCGCGGATGTCCGCGGCCAGGTCGGGCAACAAGTAGCGCTGGTAGGCCAGCGGTTCATGCCGCTGCGCCCAGATATGATGATGCGGGTCGCAGATGGGAAGCGCCGGCTCCAGCGCCGTTTCAGGCGTGAGTTGCAGCCAGGCAGGGTCTCCAATGGGCATGGGGTTACTCTTTTGATGAACAGATCAATTTCGTAGCCCGGATGCAACGAAGTGAAATCCGGGAACCGCTGCCCCGGAATTCGCTACGCTACTTCCGGGCTACAAAACCCTCTGCAAAAATCTGTGTCGAAGGTTTTGGCTGTTACACACCGCCCCTACTTATACAACCCCGGTACTCCCGCCAGCCATTTCTGAATGATGCCGGCAACCACATCGCTGTTCCTGTCCATGGGGATCATGTGACTATTGCCGCGCACGCCTTCTTTCGGCAGGTCTATCACGGTGACAGCGCCGCCGCCCGCGCGCATCTTGGCGAAATAGGCGAGGCCGTTTTCGCGGATGGTGGCCCAGCGTTTGTCGACGTCGAAATAGTCGCCGTAGATCGCCAGCACGGGGATGTTCTTCAGCGCACCCGCGGCACCGCACCGCGTTTCTGCTGCGGCAGAAAATACTGCGCATACATCTGTTCGACGAGATACACGCCGTTGGGGTCGATCTTGGTCAGCGGCCCGCCCGGCACGCGCGCCACTTCCATGACCGGCTGCCCGGCGATCGTCACTTCGCGCCCGCCGACGTGAAACGAACTCATGCCGCGCAGCGCGATGTCGCCGGCGCGTGCGTTCGCGCTGCTGGGGGCGATGAGTGTCATACCCAAGGTCATCGCCAGTGTGCCCGCCATATTGGCCCATCGATTACGCATCGTTTTCCTCAAGCTCCGTTGTTTTCTCAATACGCTCAGCCCGCGAACGGCTATCCAGCGGCCAGCTGCTGCGGCCGAGCCATGAAATAGGCCGCGCGGTTCACTCCAGCGGCACGTTCGCTTCCTTAATCAGCTTGCGCCATTGCACGAGGTCGTTGCGGCTGATCGCCGCCAATTCTTCGGGCGTCGAGCCCTCGATGGCGTAACCAAACGAAAGAAATTTCTCGCGCACGTCACCGCGACCGAGTGCGATGTTGATCTCCTTGTTGAGGCGGGCAACGATTTCCTTGGGGAGCTTCGCCGGTCCGAAGATGCCTGCCCAGTGCCGCACGGTCACCTGCGGGACACCGGCTTCGTCCATGGTGGGAACATCGGGCAGTTGTGGGGAACGATTTTTCAGCAGCACCGCCAGCGCACGCAACCTCCCTTCCTTGTGCAGCGCGATCGCCGTGCCGGAGCTGATGATGGAGGAATGCAAGCGTCCGGTGAGGATATCCGGCGTCATCGGTCCTTCTCCCTTGTACGGCACATGCAGCACCTCCAAGCCGGTGGCGCGCGCGAATTGGATGTACTGAAAGCCGGACAGGGCATTGGGAATGCCGCAATTCAGTTTGCCCGGATTGGCTTTGGCGTGGGCGATAAATTCGCTCAGCGTTTTCGCGGGGACGCCGGGGTGTATGTACAGGAATTGCGTGGCACGCCCCATCATCGACAATGGCGTGAAATCCCGAGCCGGATCGTAGGCGGGCACCTTGCGCAGCGCCACCGCGGCCGTCATCGCGTTGACCGAACCGAAGAGCAGGGTATGGCCATCCGGTGACGCGCGCATGGCAAGCTCCGCCGAGAGCGCGCCATCTGCCCCTGGACGGTTATCGACCACCACCGGCTGGCGCATTTGTTCGGACAGTGCGGAACCCAGAATACGGGTAGCGGGATCGGCTGAGCCGCCCGGAGGGAACCCGATGATAATGCGTATGGGCCTGCTGGGATATTGCGCGAGTGCCGCACCAGCAGCCATGCAGATCGCGCATGCAAATACAAATGTCAGTCGTTTGCGCATCGCGTGTAGAGGATTTTCAAACACCACTTTTGACCAGCCGCCAATGTATCTCCAATCGTCGCAGCCAGTCAACCGCAGCCTCCGAGCCGCGAACTTGTCCCTCGAATCCGGCGCAACGAGATCGCCGCAAGTAATTCACATGTAAAAGCTTCGACCCGACCTGGCGTGCGCGGTTGGTTTTAATCCGGGGTTTGGGCGTGACACGAATAATGCTGCGAGAATCGCACACTTGACTCGGGGCGGCTAATGGGTGACACCTTACACTATCCACCGCAACGAAATCGTGGTACTACCTGAGGCAGGAGCCGTATGCGGCAATTCTGCCAGTACGGATCTGTGCGGGGGGCGACGGGTAAGCGTCGTCCCTACCGCGACATCTATACCCTTGGAACTGAGGAAATGAAGAGAGGAATTCATGAAAATCAAAGTCAACGGCGTTAATCTCAACTACCGCGTCGACGGGCCGCAGAACGCTCCCTGGGTCACCATGAGCAACTCACTCGCCACCACCCACCAGATGTGGGACCCGCAGATGGAGGCGTTAACAAAGGGCTACCGCGTCCTGCGCTACGACAAGCGCGGGCACGGGGAAACCGAAGCCACGCCGGGCCCGTACTCCTTTGAGCTGCTGGCCGACGACGTGTTCGCGCTGCTCGACGCACTGAAAATCTCGCAGACGCATTTCGTCGGGCTTTCCATGGGCGGCATGACCGGCATGACCATGGCTCTCAAAAAACCGGGCGTGTTGCGCTCCCTCGTGCTGTGCGACACCGCCAGCCAGGATCCCCTTGGCGACCCGAAGCTGTGGCAGCAGCGCATCGACGCCGTCAACGCGGGCGGCAGCATGGAGCCGATGGTGGAGATGACGGTTGCGCGTTTCCTGACCGCCGACACGATAATGAGCAAGCCGGAAGTGGCCGACGCCGTCCGCCAAATGGTTCGCGCGACCAGCATCGTGGGCTATATCGGGTGCTGTCAGGCGCTCTCCAAGCTCGCGCTGACCGAGCGGATCTCTGCGATAACCCTGCCGACCATGGTCGTCGTCGGCGCGGAGGACCTGGCCACCGACGTGGGCAAGGCCAAGGTCATACATGAGCGTATCGCCGGTTCCGAGCTGGTGATCATCGAGCGGGCGGCGCATCTGTCGAACATCGACCAGCCGGCCGCATTCAGCGCGGCCGTCCTGGGATTCCTGGCCCGGCACTGAACTGTCTATCTATGCATAACGAACGGCACCGGAGTTCAATGGCACTATCTTAAGCTGGAGCGTATCTAGGAAAACAACCACTCCGTCATTCTGGCTTTCGCCAGAATGACGGGTTGGAATTTTTGCGCCTTTCTATCCATAGCCAATACCTTAAGATAGTGCCATTGATCGCTGACTGGTAAAAAATGGTGTGTAAAATTCCTGATTCGCCGTGAGCGGCGCGGTGCATGGCTACGCGTATGGCGAGGCCATTGTCGGCGCGGAATCCACGCCGTTGCTTGCCTATCTGTGCGGATTCACACTGGTGCAATTTGCCATCGCGCTGTGCGGCTATGCTGTCGCGCATTACATCGCGACGAAGAAACCGGCGTTTGAATTGCTCAAAGCCGCTGGTGCCGCGCTGGGTGCGGTTGGCACTGGATTTCTGCTGTTCACGCTCGCCGCTTAATCCACCGCTTAGCGTTTCGCAAGGCATGACGCCAGCGTACCGCGCAGTATAATCCGCGACTGCAACCGCGTTTATCACCAACCAGCCTTACAGAGATAATTATCCTTAAAAATTCCTATTCCTGGTGCCAACATGCAGCAGCCCACCCGCCAAACCAGCAACGAAACGGAATTCTCCACTGCGTATTACTTTCTCGAAGGCCTCAACGAGATCGGGATCGAGTATCTGTTTTGTAATTTCGGTACCGACCACGCGCCGATCATTGAGGAAATGGCGCACAAGAAGAATCTCGGCGAGAAGCTGCCGAAGGTCATCCGTTGCCCGCATGAGAACACCGCTGCCCACATGGCGGGCGGCTTCGCTTTTATGACCGGGCGCGGCCAGGGTGTGCTGGTGCATGTCGACGTCGGCACGGCGAATTCCTCCAACGCGATGCACAATCTTTTCCGCACGCGGCTGCCGGTGCTGCTGATGGCGGGCAAGGCGCCCTACAGTACTGGCAACGAACTGGTCGGCTCGCGCGACACTTATGTGCATTTCGTGCAGGAACCCTTCGACCAGGCGAGCCTGGTGCGCCCCTATCTGAAATGGGAATGGACACTGCCTTCGGGCGTCGTGGTGAAGGAGGCGCTGCGGCGCGCGCATTCCATTATGCAGAGCGAGCCTGCCGGTCCGGTGTATCTGATGATGCAGCGCGAGACGCTTACACAGCATTGGAGACCCGACCAAGTGCGTCATTTCGCCGCCGACCAGTACGGATCGACGCAGGGCGGCCAGGCTGATCCGAAACTCGTCGGCGCGCTCGCGGAGCGCATCATCAATGCCGACTACCCGATCCTGATCACAGCCTACGCGGGGCGCAGCCCGCGCGCGGTGCAGGCGATCGCGCAACTGTCCGAACTCGCCGGCATTGCCGTCATCGAGTCGAACGCCAGCAGCAATATCCCGAATACGCTGCCATGCTTCGTCGGCTATATGCTGGACAGGCAACTGCCGAAAGCCGACCTGGGGATCCTCGTCGATATCGACGTTCCGTGGTTTCCGACGGACGCGCAGCCGAAGGCCAATTCGTTCTGGGCGCATATCGACATCGACATACTCAAGGCGGCGTCGCCGATGTGGACGTTTCCGGGCAATCTGCGCATGCAGGGCGACAGTGGTCATATCCTCACGCAGCTTATCGAAGAGATCAACAGGAAAGCCACTCCGTCATTCAGGCACAAGGCTGCCGCCCGCGTTGCGCAACTCAAAGCGGAGCACGCCGCGTTCATCGAGCGCGCCGCCAAGCTCCGCGCAGACAAGGGCCGGCAGAACGAAATCAATCCGCACTTTCTGTTGGCCGAGCTCAACAAGGTGCTCGATGCGAACGACGTCGTCTTCAACGAGGGAATCCGCAATGCCGGTGCGGTCGCGCTGCAGATCACGCGTCCGGCTGCCAATACCATGATGCGCTCGGCGGGCGGAGGACTCGGTTGGTCCGGTGGATTCGCGCTCGGCGCAAAACTCGCGGCGCCGGAGCGCATGATGGTGCAGGTGGTGGGCGACGGCGGTTTCTATTTCGGCAATCCGAGCTCGGTGTTTTCCGCCTCCCAGCAGCACCAGCTTCCGATCCTCATAATTGTGCTGGACAATTCGGGCTGGGGCGCGGTGAAGGCGTCGACGCAACGTGTATTCCCAAATGGCGAAGCAGTCGCCTTAAACGAATTTGAGTCGAACCTGCTGCCCGACGCGGACTTCAGCAAAATCGCCGAGGCGTTCGGCGCCTATGGTGAAAAGGTCAGCGATCCGGATGAGGCTACCGCGGCGCTTGCCCGCTGCGTAAAGGCCGTGCGCGGCGGGCGAACGGCAATCCTGCATGCACGGGTGACCCCGATATAGTAGTGCGGGCGCTTTTTCGTCCCGCGACTTACTGATCGGCGGGGGGCAAGTCTGGCGTCACCACCTGATCCGCACCAGCCGTGGTGGTGTGGACCCAGCGCAATCGCCCCTCAGGCTTCAACACCTGAGGGTAACTTCAACCCTTTTGACCACGTCGGGCTTGGCGAAAATTCACGCGATTGACGGTTCACCCGTCGCGGGATAGATTGCTGACTGGTGAAAAATGGTGTTTAAATTTCCTATATCCAAGAAAGTCGTGCAATTGAGAAATGCCCTAGCGCTAATAATCTTGTTAGTTGTGTCTGGCTGCGACAGTGTTACGACCGATTATCTTAGTTGCCGCGACCCCACTTCGACGAATCGCCCACCATTATCAGTAGTAGTCAACAGGTACACGAAGACCATATCGGTTGAGCAGGTCGCGATTAGGAATATAGTTTTTACGGATACGCGTATTTCTTTCGAGTTTGACGCCCGTGATGTTCCGAATAGTCCTGAAAATTGGAAGAGAATGACTTTAGATCGCGTGACGGGTGTGCTGAAACGGGATGACGATCAGTATGGCTTCATATGTGAAAAGACAAGTCGAAGGTTATAACGTAGAGATCAATTGCAAAAAATTACAAAGTACCGAAAGAGGGGTTGCAAATGGCAGTAGAAGCACTGGAACAGCGAGTGACGGCACTTGAGGAGAAACTCGATCGGGCACAAGAGCGGATCGAATCGCTTGCGATGTTAATTACCAGGTATGGATTCGCGGACCCACGTTTCGTCGATCCGGCGCTTTCTGTCCTCGACCGATTGGAAACTCTGGAGCAGAAAATAAGTAACTTCGATGACCTGCGCAATCGAATGAATCATCGATCCAATATACCGCGTATAGGGCTTGGTGCCGGGGGTGCTGAGGCGCCGTCCGAACAAGCCTTGCAGTTTGTAGCCACATCCAGTACCGCTGCTATTGAAGCCGACACGCCGTATCTCGAAGGTTTATTCGCTTGGCTTGCAGATGCACTTCGCGGTTTACTTGAGCAAGGAACGATCTTTGCTGCCCATCCGTAAGGCAGTGCCATAGGTACCGGCGTTGATTTGCTTTTGAAGTTTAAGCATGGGTGGCGAGGCATAAGGTTATCCTCGCAGTTCAGGCTATGATCATGCGTGCCGGGGAAATAATTCGACTCCGGTACCCATGGCATTCGGAATGTCTTTCACCGTCGCCGGGTCAAAGTGGATCAGTGCCTGCATACGCTCGGCAAATTCTGAACTGCCTAAAAAAATCTACTCCACCAACGTCTCGTCGCAGAGTTTTACTCCCTTAGGAGTGAATGGTCTGGCGGGCCACATGGCGAAAGACAGTTTACACGGGATTTATCTTGGGTAAAGCAAAATGGCCTATGCTTTACCCAAACCGGCGTTGAGTAAAGCAGGCTTTACACAGGAGATCGCAACTCCACCGCCACGCTGCGGAACCCCGACGAGAAGCAGCAATGCATCTGACGCCGTGACGTCTGCGGGCCTTCAGCCATAGCGGTTCGGCATCGCCGCCGTGCCGTGGCCTTGCTGGTGGGCGTAGTTGGCGCGGAAGAATTCCAGCACCAGATCGGCGTAGAGCGCTGGTGTGTATTTCGCCGGACGGTCCGCATCGGTGCAGGAGGGCAGCACCTCGATCATGCGGTACGGGTTCGGGCTGTGGAAGTAGGCGAGCGAGTAGCGGTCGGTGCGGCCGTCTACTACCACACCGTGCGGGGTCGAGCGGAAGCGGTCGTTCGACATGCGCCGCATGATATTGCCGAGGTTGACCAAAAAGGTGCCGGGGATCAGCGGCGGCGACAGCCATTCCCCCGACGGCAACTGCACGCGGAGACCCGGCACCTCCATGCGCGCGAGGATGGTGAGAAAGCTGTTGTCGGTGTGCGGGCCCTGGCCGAAGGCGTTGTCTGCGTCCGAGGTCGGCGGATAGTGCAGCATGCGCAGCGTGGCATGGTTGTCGTCGGAGAACAACGGCGCGAAATGGCCGGCCGGCATGCCGAGCGCCACAGCGAAGGCAGGCAGCATGCGCTGGCCGAGTGCGTTCAGGGCAATGAAGTACGCCATCACGTTGTCGCGAAAACCGGGCAGCTCATGTGGCCACTGCGGCCACTGGTTGCGGCCGCGCAGCGGTTTGCCGGCGAGCACGTCCGCATGGTCGGCCGGCCGGTCGACGACGACGAAGAAGGATTCGTTCTCGTTCGGCCGGGTCGCCTGGTGCACGGTCGAGTGGCGCTGCGTGCTGGCGTTCATCGACAGGTAGCCGACGTTGTTCTGGTCGAGCGCGAGCTTCAGCTTCGCATCCATCGGCAGCGCATGAAAGCGCCTGGCCTCGGCAAAGGTGCGCTCGGTCAGCGCCTCGGGCACGCCATGGCTCTTGATGTAGAAGAAGCCGACCCGCTCGCAGGCGTCGCGCACCTGCGCAGCCAGCGGCGCGAGGCTACCCGGCCGGCCGTCAAAGTACGGGCCGACGTCGATGATCGGGATCTGGCCGACCACGGCGTCAAGGTCCGCAGGGGCATGCTGCTGGAACAGGTGCATGGAATGGGCTCCGCTTCGTAGGCCATCAGGTACTATCAGGTGCTGCAACGGCCGCTGGGTGCCAGGGTAAATTTGTTCTCGGAGAATAGCGTAGGGTGGGCAGACAGGTTTATCGTCTGCCCACGCGGTTTGCTATCCGCGTGGGCACAAAAGCGTGCCCACCCTACCGTCATTGATTTTCATCATAAATTTCATAGAACAAATTTACCCTGTGCTGGGTGCGGACTAGTGTAGCCGATTGCGGCGGCAGGGAATACACTCGCAACGGGTCGAAAGGGTGAGTTCGCTGGCTCATGCAATCGACCAGCTCCAGCCTGCCGACGAAGCATTTGAAATGCGCTGATTTGTTGTCGTTTACAATTCGATGGGCGCCTATACCGCACAGGAGGACGCATGAGTAAGAACGGCAGACTGCAGGGCAAGATCGCCCTGATCACGGGTGCGAGCGGGGGCCAGGGGCTGGTCGAGGCCGAGTTGTTCGCGGCCGAGGGCGCGGCAGTTATTCTCGCGGACGTCAGCGACGGGCCCGGCAAGGCGCTCGCGAGCACGATCGTCAAGCGCGGCGGGCGCGCGGCATACATCCACCTCGATGTCACAAAAACTTCGCACTGGACGCGCGCCGTCAAGTTCGCGCAGCGTGAATTCGGCGGCATCCATGTGCTGGTGAACAATGCGGGAGTGGTGAGCCGCACGCCGGTTGCGGATGTGACCGATCGCGAATGGGCGCGCGTGCTCGCCATCAACCTCACCGGACCGATGATCGGCACGCGCGCGGTGCTGCCGCTGATGCGTGATTCCGGCGGCGGCTCGATCGTGAACATTTCGTCGACGGCGGCGCTGGTGGGCCACCCCGGCGTTTGCTACGCAGCAAGCAAGTGGGGGCTGCGCGGTGTGACCAAGGCCACCGCACTGCAGTATCTGCCTTGGGGGGTGCGGGTGAATTCAGTGCATCCAGCACAGGTAACAGAAACCGGAATGGAGGCGAACGCGTCGCAGGCTTATCGTGAAGCCAACAAGCAGGCGATCCCGATGGGGCGTGCGGCGCGGCCGATTGAGATCGCGCAGTGCGTGGTGTTCCTCGCGAGCGACGAATCGAGCTACATTACGGGCACCGAGATCGTCGTCGACGGTGGCGCAACCTCGATCGGTTTTCCGCACGTGCGCAACGTGCTCGCCGAACAGTACGAAAAGCACAGGCGCAAGTAGCCTGCGCACGCGAAGTCCCCCGGGAGGATTGCTGGTGAACTTTTCAGGAAAACCATAGGGCGTAGCAAAATTCACACTGCTGAATGTCGCCCATCGCGGATAGATTGCCATTAGGCGAATAATGGTGTTTGATGTCTATGCTTATCCTGGCCATACACGTTCGCATGGAGAGTGCTTTGAAACACCACAGTTTGCAGATTGAGATTGCGTTCGCGCTGATGTGCGCCGCGCTTGCGCCAGCGCTGGTGTGCGCCCAGCCTTATCCCAGCCGCCCGATCCGGCTGATCGTGCCGTCCTCGCCGGGCGGGTCGCCCGATATCAGCTCGCGCATGTTCGCTCAGGAAATCGGCCAGCAGATGGGGCAGCAACTGGTGGTGGACAATCGTTCGGGCGCAGGCGGCGTCATCGGCTTCGAGATGGTTGCCAGAGCAGCGCCCGATGGCTACACGCTGGGCTATGCCACATTCGCGCTGTCGACGGTGCCCAGCTTGTTGTCCAATTTGCGTTATGACGCCACGCGCGATTTGCAAATGGTGATGCACATAACCTCCACGCCCAATGTGCTGGCGGTGTTTCCGGGCCTGCCGGTGAAATCCACCGAGGAACTGCTCGCGCACGCTCGCAAGAACCCCGGCAAGCTGCATTTTGGGTCGAGCGGCAGCGGCACGAGTTTGCATCTGGGCGGGGAGTTGCTGATGTCATTGACCGGGGTCAACCTGGTTCATGTGCCGTACAAGGGCGTCGACCAGGCGGTCGTGGCGTTGATCAGCGGCGAATCGCAGGTGCTCATGCACAACAGCACACCCATGCTCCCGCACGTGAAAGCAGGGCGTGTGCGCGGCCTTGCGGTAACCACATCCAAACGTGTGGCCGCCCTGCCCGATCTGCCGACGGTTGCCGAAGCCGGAGTTCCGGGCTTTGAGATTTCGCCGTGGGGCGGCATCATGGCGCCGAAGGGCATCCCCAAAAACATACTCGCCCGCTTGAACACCGAGTTCAACATTGCGCTCAAAGCGAAACCGGTGCAGGACACCTATGCGGCCGCGGGCGTTGTATCCGTAGGCGGCACGCCGGAGCAATTCACTGCGTTCCTGCACAAGGAAACCGAAAAATGGGGCACGCTGATTCGACGTCTGGGGCTCAAGGGCTAAGCAGGAGGGAACGAGATGACCGCCTATTTCATCGTTCGTGCCCAGGTCGTGGATCCGGCGGTGAAAGCAGACTTCGACCGCTGGTACCACGACGAGCACCTGCCGGATGCACTCAAGGAATTCCATGCGCGGCGTGCGTGGCGCGGCTGGAGCGCGGTGGACACGTCCGTGCATCACGCCTTCTACGAATTTGACACCCTGGCGCAAGTACGGGCCGTTCAGGGCTCCGCTGCGCTCAAACGCCTGGTAGCAGAGTTCGACCGTATGTGGGGCGATAAGGTCACGCGCACCCGCGACTTAGTGGAGTTGATCCAGACCGTACCCATCGATTTCTAGCCGATAGCCATTAATTCAAATAAATACATTTAAAATAATACATGTGGGCACGTTTTTGTGCCCACGCGGTTACCAATCCGCGTGGGCAGACGATATAGCTATCTGCCCACCCTACGATTATTTTGAGAACAAATTTACCGTGCAGCCCGTCTTGACCCGCTATTCCGCGCTGTCATAATGCGGAACCTAAATGAGGACAAACCATGACTATCCGATCGCTGCAGCACATCGCCCTGACCGTGCCCGACGCCGCTGCCGGCAAGCAGTTTTATACTGATTTCGGTCTGCAGGCGCGTGAAGATGGCGCACGGGTCGTCATGCGCTGCGCCGGCCGCGATCAGGATCAGATCATCCTGCTTGAGGGCGCGAAAAAACGCATGCACCATATCTGCTTTGGTGCGCGCGTCACAGCCATCAAGCAGATTGAACAGCGGCTTGAGCAACACGGCCACAAGCTCATCGATGCACCACGCGAGTCACCGGCGGAAGGTATCTGGTTTACGGACCCCGATGGTCTGCTCGTGAACGTGTGTGCACAAACCCCCGCGCCGTGGCTGCCTGCCGCGGATTGGAAAATCAACAATCCGGGCCATCTCAATCGTTCCGGCGTCGCGGGCCACCCTGCACGCGATCTGGCGGTGCGGCCACGGCGTCTCGGTCATACGCTGCGCTTCACCGCTGATCTTGACAGGCAAACGGATTTTTACACCTACATCGTCGGCATGAAACTTTCCGATCGTTCGCCCGGCATAGTCTCGTTCATGCGCAGCGGCGAGGGCGGCAGCGATCATCATGTGCTGGGATTTATCAAGTCGGATCGCCCCGGCTATCACCACGCGAGTTTCGAGGTTGGCAATATCGACGAGCTGGGGGTGGGCGCCTGCCGCATGCTCGACAAGGGTTACCGCAACGGCTGGGGTTTCGGACGGCACGTGATCGGCTCGAATTTTTTTCACTATATACGCGACCCCTGGGGCAGTCTCGCCGAATATTTCTGCGATGTCGACTACATACCCGATAACTTTGACTGGCAACCCACAGACTATCCGGCGGCAGATTCACTGTACGCGTGGGGGCCCAGCGTACCCGATGATTTCGGCGCTAATTTTGAAGCGGGCGATTGATTTTAAAAAAACAGATCTAGCAAGCATCCACGTGGATCCACATCAACACCGTCATACCGGCGAAGGCCGGTATCCAGTACGTAAACCCGATCTGCAGGATCAAGATTCAAGATGCTTCGCATAACGATACACACTGGATACCGGCCTCCGCCGGTATGACGGGAGTAGTGGAGAGATGTTCAATAGCGACATTGTTTGACAAGCAGGCACGCCGCCCCGCATCATTGGTAAAACAAATCAACTGGCCGCAAAGGCCGCTTCCGCGTGTTTACCCAAAGGAGACTTCCGCAATGAAATTCATTCGTGTCATCGCCGCATTACTTGGCGCCGCGCTGTTGACGGCATCCGGATTACTGTTCGCGCAAGCCACGCAACCCGTCAAGATCGGCATGAGCATGCCGCAAACCGGCCCGCTCGGCGCCGGCGGCCAGGCGGCGCTGCTCGCGCTGCGCATGTGGGTCGAAGACGTGAATGGCAAGGGCGGCTTGCTCGGACGCAAGGTCGAATTCATCGTCTACGACGACCAGACCAATCCGGCGCTGACGCCGGGCATCTACACCAAGTTGCTTGACATCGACAAGGTTGATCTCTTAATCGCACCTTACGGCACGGTGCCCACCGGGCCGATCATGCCGCTGGTGAAGCAGCGCGGACTGCTGCTGATGGGCAATTTTTCGTTCCAGGCGAACCGCACGGTGAAACACGACATGTGGTTTAACAACTCGCCGTGGAACGACGCCTCGAGCTGGTCCGACGGCTTTTTCAAGGCCGGCGAAAAAGTCGGCGCGAAGAGCATCGCGATTCTTGCCGCCGATCAGGAGTTCGCGCAAAATCTCGCCAACGGAGCGCGCGAGCTTGCCAAGAAGGCCGGCTTAACAAACGTCTACGACCAGAACTACCCGCCGGCGACGGTGGATTTTTCTTCGATGATTCGCGCCATCCGTGCCGCCAAGCCCGACATGGTGTTTGTCATGTCCTACCCCAACGACTCCGTCGCCATTGTGCGCGCAGTGAACGAGATCGGCGTGGGCGAGTCGGTGAAGCTATTCGGCGGCGGCATGGTCGGACTGCAATTCACACCCACCATGGTTGCGCTTGGCAGCTCGTTAAATGGCATCGTCAACTACAACTCGTGGGTGCCGGGCATCAAGCATCCCGGAATCGACGAGTTTCTGGAGCGCTACGCCAAACGCGCAGCGGAAGCGAAAGTCGATCCGCTCGGATTCTATTTGCCACCGTTCAACTACGCCATTGGCCAGATGCTGGAGCAGGCAATCAACGCCACCAAGAGCTTTGATCACAAGACGCTGGCAGCCTACCTGCGCAAGAACGAGATGCGCACCATCGTCGGCCCGATCCGCTACGGCGCGGACGGCGAGTGGGCAACCCCGCGCGTGGTGCAAGCGCAGTTCCGCGGCATTGTGGACAAAAATATGGATCAGTTCCGCCAGCCGGGCAAACAGGTCGTGCTGTACCCGGAGCAGTACAAGACCGGTGAGGTAGTGGCACCATTTGAGAAGGCGCGAAAATAAGTACGCTGGTGAGGGTGTTGGAAGTTCTTGAGCTGCCGTTGTACATGTCTCCAATCTTCACCCCATCCCCCTCCCAACCTCCCCCTTGAAGGGGGAGGAGCTCTAGTCCCTCCCCTTCAGGGGGAGGGTCAGGGTGGGGGTGGGGTGCGTTCACCCATTCACGCAGGATAAGAAATCCGTGTTCTCGATGGATCTGCTGCTAGACGCCCTCGTGTTTGGCTTGCTGCTGGGCTGCTTTTACGCTGCCGTCTCAGTCGGCCTCACGGTGGCGTTCGGACTGCTCGACGTGCCGCACATTGCGCACCCGGCGTTCCTGGTGCTGGGCGCCTACTGCACCTGGCTGCTCAATGGTTATGGCCTTGACCCTATCGTTGCAGGCATCGTGCTGATGCCGTTATTTTTCCTGCTGGGAATGGCGGTCTACCGCTTTTATTACGAAACGTTCGAGCGGCGCGGCAGCGATGCCGGGTTACGCGGGCTGGCGTTTTTTTTCGGCGTGGTATTCATCATAGAGGTCGGGCTGGTGCTGCTGTTCGGCGTGGATCAGCGTTTGGTCGAAGCCGCCTACATCGGCAAGAGCTTTGATATCGGCGAGATGCGCTTGCCGCGGCGCATGCTGGTCGCGTTCGCGATGGCGCTGGTGCTGACCATAGGCCTGGCGCTGTATCTGTCCAAAACCTTTACCGGCCGCGCCATCAGGGCAGTGGCGCAGGACGAAACCGCGCTGCGCTTGATGGGTGCGAATCCGGTGCGCATCAAGCAATGGGCATTCGGCATCGCCACCGCAGTGACAGGGCTCGCCGGTGCGCTGCTCATCATCGTTGGCCCGGTAGAACCGACCATTGATCGCGTGTACATCGGCCGCACCTTCTGCGTGGTGGTGCTGGCGGGGCTGGGCAGCATGTCCGGCACACTGATAGCGGGCATCATCCTTGGCGTATCGGAGACCATTGTGCTCACTCTGCTGGGCGCGTCATGGGCGCCGGCGGTTTCGTTTGGCTTGCTGCTGGTGATGCTGGGCATACGCCCGCAGGGACTTTTTGGCAAATGAGTGGCAAATGAGCGGCAGATGAAAGCACAAGGCTACGGATTCTGGATCGGCTCCGCGCTGGTGCTGGCGGCTGCGTGCCTTGCCGCGGCCACCATCAAGAACGAGTATTACTTTTACGCAGCCTACGTGGTGATTCAGTTCGTAGTACTGGCGACCGCATGGAACATTCTTGGCGGTAACGCGGGCTATGTGAATTTCGGCAGCAGCGCGTTTTTTGGCGTGGGCGCGTACATCGCAGTGATGCTGATCAAGGCCATGAATCTGCCACTGGGGCTACAGATACTCGCCGCCGCGGCGGTCGGCGGCGCACTCGGCTTCGGCGTGGGACTACTGACCTTGCGATTGCGCGGCATCTTCTTTTCCATCGCCACCGTCGCCGTCACCATCATTCTGGAGACGGCGATCATTAACTGGCGTTTCGTCGGCGGCGCCACCGGCATCCAGATTTTGCGGCCGCCGGTGATGGAGCCGTTTGATTCCTACACCAAGATGCTGTTTGTGTGCATGGTGCTGCTCGCTATCGTCGCCGTCGCCATCGCACGCTACATCGAAACCTCGTGGATCGGACGCGGCCTGCGCGCGATCCGCGACAGCGAGGAAGCGGCAGAATGCACCGGCGTGCCCACCCTCAAACTGAAACTCGCGGCGTGTTCCATTTCCGGCGCGCTGATGAGCGCGGCCGGCGCGCCACTCGCCATGTATCAAAGCTTCGTCGAACCGGCGTCGGCATTCAATCTCACCTACTCGGTGTCGGCGCTCGCCATGCCCATCATCGGCGGCACCTCGCACTGGATCGGCCCGGTGGTCGGCGCACTGCTGCTCGGTACCGTGCAGCAAGTCGTCACTGTCACCATTTCTTCCGAGCTCAACGTACTGGTGGTCGGCGTGCTGCTGGTAGTGTTCGTGGTCGCCGCACCGCAGGGTATTGTGGGGTTGTTCTTGAAGCTGCGTGAGAAACTTAAAGGCAAAAGCGATTAACCACAGATGAACACAGATAACGTCAAAAAACTTTTCTTATTAAAAACAAATACTTACGAAGTGTTGTCGTATTAGGTCTGCAGTGCTTTGTTCTTATCTGTGTTCATCTGTGTTCATCTGTGGTTAAAAAAGTTTTTGACCTTAAAACCATGACCGAACCACTACTCAAAATCACCAACCTCAGCAAACGCTTCGGCGGTTTCACCGCGCTGGATGGCGTTGATCTCGCTGTCGCGCCGGGTGAGCGCTTTGGTTTGATCGGCCCCAACGGTTCGGGCAAGACCACGCTGATCAATTGCATATCGGGTTCGCTGCGTAACGACAGCGGATCGATCAACTTTTCGGGCGAGGAGATTTCCGCGTTGCCCGCGTACCAGCGCACGCGCCGCGGCATCGCACGCAGCTTCCAGATACCGCGTCCGTTTTCGAGCATGACGGTGCTGGAAAATCTGCTGGTGCCGTTGGAGTTTGTCAGGGACCTGGGCACCCTGCACCGCGCCGACACACGCGCGGAAGCGATGGAATTGCTCCACTCGATCGGTCTCGCGAGCAAGGCCGATACGCGGTCGAACCAGTTGTCGCAAGTTGAACTGCGTAAAATGGAGCTGGCGCGCGCGATGGCGGCCAGGCCGCGCCTGCTGATATCGGATGAAGCGATGGCGGGCCTCTCGGGTAACGAGATCGACGAAGTGCTCGATATTCTTTTCAAGCTCAACGCAACCAGCATCACCATCATTATGATCGAACACATCATGCAGGCGGTGATGCGCTTTTCGCAGCGCGTGATCTGCCTCGACGCAGGCAGAATCATCTGCGAGGGCGCGCCCAACGAGATCATCGCCAACGCCGACGTGCAGCGGGCTTACCTTGGCGCTTGAACTCACCATCGACGGTATCGACGCCGGCTACGGCGCGGTGCGTGCGCTGCACGGGGTGTCGATGCGCGTGGGCAATGGCGAAACCGCCGCACTGCTCGGCACCAACGGCAACGGCAAGAGTACTTTGATGAAGTGCGTGATGGGCATGGTGCGCCCCACGCGCGGCGCCCTCACCTTAACCATCGATGGCGTCAACTACGATCTCACAAAACTCTCCACCGAGGAGATCGTCAACATCGGCGTGGCGATGGTGCCCGAAGGCCGGCGGCTGTTCCCGCGCTTAACCGTGGAAGAAAACCTGCTGCTTGGCGCGTTCCGTCCACAAGCGCGTGCCGACATCGCCAACAACTTCCGCTTTTGTTACGAAGCGTTTCCGTTACTGAACGAACGCCGCCGCCAACTCGCGGGCTCGATGTCCGGCGGCCAGCAGCAAATGCTCGCCATCGCGCGCGCGCTGATGTCTTCGCCCAAACTGCTGCTGGTCGATGAACCGTCGGTGGGCCTCGCGCCGATACTGGTGTCGCAGACCATTACCAAGATCAAGGAACTGAAGGAGCGCTACGGCCTCACGGTGCTGATGGCGGAGCAGAATTTCCATCAGGCGATCCGCATCGCCGACCGCGGCTATATCATCGTGCACGGTGAAATCGTGTTCGAGGGCGCTGTGGCCGAGCTCGAGAAAAACGATTTGGTGAAAAATTACTACCTGGGTACTGCCGCGTGATTCACGGCATCGCAGCCGCGTACCATTAACCTGGTTGCATCGGTGCCGCGCGGGAAACGTTGCAATACAAGACAAAAAAGGAGCACATGATACACTCGACATGGCTGCGCTTGATACTCCCGGCAATCGCGGCTTTCCCTTGCGCCGCAGCCGCAGCGGCTGACTATCCCACGCGGGTAGTGCGCATCGTCCTGCCGCAACCCGCGGGCGGCGGCACCGACGTGGTTACGCGCGCCATCGCCGTCAAACTCGGTGAAGCGTGGGGACAGCAGGTGATCGTGGACAACCGTCCGGGCGCGAACGGCATCATCGGCATGGACGCGGTCGCCAAATCGAAACCCGACGGCTACACGCTGCTCTACGGTTTTACTTCGGTGTTGACGATTAATACCTCGGTCTACAAATCTCTGCCCTACAATACGCTGCGCGACTTCGCCGGGATCACCCAGACGGTGACCAACTCCATAGCGTTGGTGGTCAATCCGCACCTGCCGGCGCGCTCGGTGAAAGAGCTGGTTACACTCGGCCGGCTGCGGCCCGGTGATTTGCTCTACGGCTCATTCGGAGTCGGCAATGTAACCCATCTAACCGCCGAGATGTTCCGTATCGAATCCGGGCTCAAATTGCTGCACGTACCTTACAAGGGCGAAACGCCGTCCATCACCGATCTGGTAGGCGGGCAGGTCGTGATGATGTTTTCACCCTCGGCGGGCGTGACGCCCCATGTGCGCAGCGGCAGGCTGCGGCTATTGGCGACCTGCGGGGAAAGGCGTGCGTCAGCATTTCCGGATACGCCGACGATGATCGAGTCCGGACTTTCCAAAGTGATTTCGACGGGCTGGGGCGGATTGCTGGCGCCAGCGGGCACGCCGTCCGATATCGTGCGCAAGATTCAGATCGAAGTGGTGCGCCAGGTCAGATCGCCTGAAGTTCGGGATCGTCTGGCGCCTCTGGGCGCGGAAGCCGTGGGCACGACGGCCGAGGAATTTACTGCCTTGCTCAAGACAGAAACCGACAAGTGGGCGCAGGTGGTGCGCGGCGCCGGGCTGTTTCATAGTCAGTAGCTGGTGCATGTACCCAATTAATCATGCACTGTTCGTGCTCGCCGCGGCGCTCGTCGCTCCCGTTGCAATCGGCGCAGAGTCCTATCCCGCGCGACCGGTGCGCGTGATCGCGCCCTATCCGCCCGGTTCGAGCGCCGACGTGTTGGGCCGCATTTACGCACGCAGTCTCACCGAGGCTTTCGGACGGCAATTCGTAGTGGACAATCGCTCCGGCGCGTCGGGCAATATCGCCGCGGAGCTGGTGGCTCGCGCTGCGCCGGATGGCCACACCCTGCTGGTCCTGAACACCTCCGTTGCCGCGAACCACCTGGTGCAGAAGAGCGTTCCTTTCGACGTGGAGCGTGATTTCCAGGTGACGGGCATGCTCGGCATCGCGCCCTACCTCCTCGTCGTCGACAACGCGCTGGCGGCAAAGAGCGTCAAGGAACTCATCGCGATGGCGAGAGCGAACGCGGGCAAGCTGGTTTATGCCTCCACCGGTGTCGGTGGCGGACTGCACCTGACGATGGAGCTGTTCAGAATGCAGACCGGTATCAATATGCTGCACGTGCCGTACAAGGGCAGTTCAACCACGGTGCCGGACATGATCGGCGGACGCATCGACGTGATGTTCGGATCTGCTCCCTCCCTGCTGGTTCACGTCAGGGCGGGTAGAATACGCGCGCTCGGCATTACCAGCGCGAAACGAAGCGTCGCCGCGCCGGACTTGCCCACCGTCGACGAATCCGGCGTGCCGGGGTTCGAGTCGGCTACGTTTGGCGCGTTCGCCGCACCGGCGAAAACGCCGCGCAGCATCGTTGGCATTCTCAATACGGCGATCGCGAAAAGCGCGCAGTCGCAGGAAGTCGCTGGCGCCCTCGCGAATCAAGGCACGGACACGGCAATCATGACGCCCGAGCAGTCCACAGCCTACGTCAGCAGGCAGATCGCGAAGTGGAAGAAGGTGGTGGAGACGGCGGGCATACGGGCTGAATAGAACGCGGCAGGAGAATGAGGATGCACAGTCAGAACGGGCTCGCCCACAACGCACAAATTGAATTGCAAACAACAGGAGGAGCACGCTAATGCGCGACAACATCACCATCGGCCTGGTCACGCCGCAAGCGACCAACAGGGTGCCCGCCGAGGGCGTGCAGATGTATCCGGGCGTGGTGTTCGTTCCCAAAGGCGTCGGCGTAAAAGCGCTCACGCCGGAGGGCTACGACAGCGCGTGGGACGGCATCGTCCCCGCGGCAGAGGAACTCGCGAAGCACAACAAGCTTGATGCGATCATGGTGCTCGGCACCTCGCTGACCTTTTACCGCGGCTTTGATGCACACGAAAAGCTCCTTGAGCGGCTGCGCGGGATCGGCCTGCCGGTGGCCACCATGAGCAGCGCAGTGGTTGACGGGCTGCGCGCGCTGGGCGCGAAAAAAATCGGGGTGAGCACCGCCTACGCCGACGAGGTAAACCAGCGGCTGCGCAACTTCCTGACCGACTCGGGCTTTGAGGTTCAGGCACTGGAAGGCTTCGGCATTGAGCGCTTCGGCGGAGCAGCCGAAAAGACCGACGACGACATCATCGCCCTCGCCGGCCGCGTGAGCGCGAACGCCAGGGACGCGCAGGGGATGCTGATCTCGTGCGGCGGCCTGAAAACGCTGCAGGTCGGCAAGACCATCGAAGACAAGTACGGCCTGCCGGTGGTGTCGAGCACACCTGCGGCATTCTGGGCAGCGATGCGGCTGGTGGGAGAGAGCGGCAAGCTTCCCGGGTATGGGAAGCTGTTCGAGACTATCCACTAGAGCCTGCTTGCCATTTTCTCAAATCACGCAACAGCATGGTCTTTATTCCATCAAACAAAATTCCTGTCCCCAAGCGGGGGCAAAAGCCTAGCGGTAGTTCGCCAGCAGAGGAGACATCATGTCAGCAGCAAATCCCGTAGTCGGCAACGGCCGTCACACGTTTGAAGTACATGAAAACTGGGCGCATCCGCCGCAGGGCTACGAGATGCTGGCTGCTTCGGTGACGGTGGACGCGCAGGATCGCGTCTATTGCTTCAACCGCGGCAAGGAGCGCCCGGTAATCGTGTTCGACCGTGACGGAAACTTCCTCTCGTCGTGGGGCGCGGGCTTGTTTGCATTTCCGCACACCATACGCGTGAACAAGGACAATAATCTGTGGCTGGTGGATCGCGATCACGCACAGATGATGTTGTTCACGACCTCGGGCCAGTTGCTGCGCACCCTGGGCGCCAAGGGCTTGCGCTCGGACACCGGAGTTGCGCCCGACGATTTCAGGTCGGACGCCTTCCTGCGCGTGAAACACGGCGGCGGCCCGTTCAATCTGCCCACGGACATTGACGTGGCGCCGTCCGGAGAAATGTTTGTCACCGATGGTTACGGCAACGCGCGCGTGCACAAATTTGCGGCCGACGGCACGTATCTTTTTTCGTGGGGCGAGCCGGGAACCGGGCCGGGTCAGTTCAACCTGCCGCACGCGGTGTGGATCGATCGCAAGGGGCGCCTGCTGGTGGCGGACCGCGAGAACGACCGCGTGCAGGTATTCGATCAGAACGGCAAACTGCTGCACATTTGGCCGGTCAAGCTGATCGGGCCCGCGGTGATCTATGTTGACGCCAACGACATCGTCTACATCGTCGAGCACAATAGCGGCATGCTCAGCGTGCTGACGCTGGACGGCGAGCGCCTGGCGCACTGGGGGGACCCCGCGTTCCGTTCGTGCCACGGCATCTGGGGCGACTCGCATGGCGATCTGTATGTGGTGCGCGCCGGGTCGTGGGGGCGCCGTCGCAGCATCGTGAAGCATGTGCGCGTGCGCTAGGCGCTCTGTTCGCAACGCTCAATCCACTCGACGATATTCCCGAATTGCGTGCACACACAATTGACCCAGGTAGCAGAGGCGCCGATCGGCGGCTGGTCGCAAGGGGTTGCGTTTTCCGCCGATGGGCGAACCCTGCTGGTGCTGAACATTGTGGAGCGGGACATCCAGGTGTTTGCTTTCCACGGCAGCACCTTGCGCGAAACCAGCCGCATCCCGCTGGCGGGTGGCGGGTGGCGGCGCGGCGATACGCACGGCCGGGCGTTAGTTTCAATCATGAACGCCCCGCCTACCCCGTCCGCAATATAAGCCGCGCAGCGTGGTATCGAACAGCCCCGCCCCGACAGCGCAAGCCGTGGTGACGCCCGGCGGCTTTCGCGTCACCGGCAAACAGGGTTTCAGCACTGGTTGCATGCATGCCTCATGGGTGGCGGCGCGTGCGCAAGTGATGGAAAACGGCGCCGTGCGCCAACGCAACGGCAAACCGGAAATCCGTTATTGCCTGATTCCGAAAACCGAGGCGCAGTTGCACGACACCTGGCGCACGCGCGGCATGCGCGGCACCGGCACCCATACGTTCGAAGTGAAGGATGTGTTCGTGCCCGAAGATCACACGGTCCTCACCTCCAGGGACACGCTTATCAGCGACGGACCGCGCTACCGCATTCCGCAGACGCTCACGTTTGCCTCCGGCGACGGCATCACCGCGCTGGCAGTGGCGCGCAGTTGCCTCGAAGCCTTCTTCGAACTCGCCGGCGCCAAAGCGCCGCGTCACCTGACGGGCCTGCTACGTGACCAGGCGATCAGCCAGTTCACCGTGGGTCAGGCCGAAGCCTTGATCGGTTCCGCGCGCGCCTATTACGAGATGGTGGGCAAGCATCATTTGGGGCTGCCAATCGACGAAAACCGCCTTTAAGATTGGCGCGCAGCAAGGGATGCTACGCGACAAGGCGCTCTATAGGTAGTTAATATTAAAGGTAGTGAAATCCGCCGGCATCCATCTGGAATAACCGGCCGGTGACACACCATTCAAACTATTCCGCGCGCATGCCGGAATCTTTGATCAGCTTCGCCCATTTTGCAATCTCTGCACGCAGGTAGACCACAAATGACGGAACCTGTATGGTCATCTGCATCATCCCGCCAGTTGCCGCCGCCACATGGCAAACATCAATTCCCAGTCGCGATTGGCTGCCTGTTTGTCGTGTATATCGCGATCCGGCAGGGCGTAACCATGTTCAGCGCCCTGG